>JABFSD010000277.1 GCA_013140935.1 Acidobacteriota bacterium | reverse complement strand
TGATGGTCTTAAAACATCTTCGCGCCACCAAAGCCTTTCCAGCACAAAGTTTTGTTCTTGGGCGGAGCTGTTCTGAATTTCAAAGCACGTAGATTTTTTTAAATTAAACTGCAAGTCGTCCCATTCCCAGCCCGTGCCGAGCGCGTCGCCTGCGAAATAGCTTTCGTCACCGATGAGATTGCCGGTGATGATCTTTACGCCTGCGGCTTTGAGTTGATCGGCGAGTTGTTCAATGGCCGTGATTTTGTCTGCCGCAAAGTATTCATCGAACTTGTCGGGATTCTCTGGGTCAAAGCGCGCCGAAAGATTCGGGTCGCCGCGTCCGTATAAAATTACATCGCCTGCGATCACGTCTTGCTTGACGGGCTTCGCGGCGTATACCGAAGTCTTGATTTTGAACTCCGGCCCGAAGGCATCCAGCACGGCGGCGGAAGTGTATAGCTTCATATTCGACGCGGGCGTGAAGGCTTTGTCGGCATCGCGTTCAAAAATGACTTTGCCTTTGTCGGTGCGAATCAGCGCGCCCCAACGCATCGAGACGAATTTCGGATCGTCGAGCAAAGCCACGATGCGTGATTGCAATTCCGCCAGCGTTTGTGGCTTGGGAACAAGAGCAGGCGCGGCGGCAGTTTGCGCGAATGCAGACGTGGCAGTCAGGGCGACGATTAAGACAACAGTAAGAAACTTGTGCATAGCGTTCAGGGAGTTTTGCGTTCGAGAATCTTGATGAAAAAGCGTTGATCGCCAATAGCGATGTCGGGTTCGTTCGGTGCGCCGCATATTTGCACGACGCGATATTGTTCGGCGAGAGCTTGGCCGAGGCGTTGATAAAAATCCTGTCCGAAAGCCGTCGCGCCGAATTCGCGCATCGGACGATTGACGATCAGCACGTAACGAAGCTCGCGCAGTTGTTCGATCACGCGCGTTTCGTCGCGTTCGCTCACTAGGCCGGGAATATAAATCTGATGGCGCAACGGCATGCGCCGCTCACTGAAAAATGCGAGGTCGCTGCCTTCGGGAAAAACGGCGACGGCTTCGTCGGTGCGGGTATTTTGTTGCAGCCAGCGCAACGCTTCGCCGTAAGCGGCACCGGCGTCGCGCGGCGCGTAAAACGTTCCGCGCGCGGTTTCGATCAAGTGCGAATAGGTGCGGCGATAACGAATGCCGAAGACCACAGCCGTGCAAACCAACGCTGTCACTAACAACGCCCAGCCGAAGCGTTGCGCGCGCGTAACCGCGTCACTCTCATTCGACCAGCGCGCAATGGCGTCAGGCAAGACGCGCAATAACACATAAACCAGCAGGGTCAACGAAGTCGGCAAAAAAAAGCTGCCGAACGCGCCGCCGCTGGGTACGCGCAACATCACGCGCAAGAGCGCCGCTAGGCTATACGCCGCGATGATGAACAGCGCGCCTTGATTGGTTTGCTTGCGCGCTTGCCAAAGCAACACGAGCAACAACAGTGGCAACGCACGAAGCGGGCTGCCGTCCCATTGTCCGCGCGAAACGAAGCCGATGAGCAAGGCAAACGATAACGCAGCGAGGCCGATGAGCAACGCGCGACGTTTCAATGATGGCGCTGCTTTCACGCTGAACCAGGCGATGGCGCAGGCGACGGTGACGGCTACGCCAGCGCCGCCCAGCATTTGCAGCAGCGAAGCGAGCGGCGCATTCAAGCCGGTGCGATGTGCGTTGTAAAAGCGCAACGAAGCGGGCAGGTTCGTGAAAAGCAAATGGCAGTCGTTGACGAGCAAGTCCCAATCATAACGCGTAACAAACCACCAACCTGCAATCACAGACAACGGCATGATTCCCAAAACGGGCGACCTGAGGGTACGAAAGAGTTTGTGTGCGCCACCTGATACCCCGTCACGAGAATGCCGAGGGATGTAGGGCAGGATAGTATCCTGCCCTACATCCCTCGCGCGGATTTCGCGTTCCTCAAAATCAGCTTGATGAAGTACTAGATAAACCGTAGCCCAAATTGCCGCGCCTGCGACTAAAGCGAATTCCTGTTTTGAGAGTACGGCGAGTGCGAAGAATCCGCCGCTCAAAGCCAGCCAGCGTGAATCTCTTTGTCGCAGGCTGTGCAGGCAAGTGAGCAGGCAAGCCAGTGAGAACAGCATTCCATACAAAGCTGAATAGGAATAAGGCGAGATGAGATTGCCCGCAGGTTTGAATACGCAAAAGATAATGATGCTGCACGCGGCCAGGGTGCTTGCCGCAGGCGAAAGCAAATGGCGCGCGATGCGATAGCAAAACCAGACAACCAGCAACGAACAGATCACGCCACTTACTTGCAGCGTTTCAAGCCGCGCGCCGAACCACTGATAGAGTTGTGCATTCACCTGCGCGGCCAGCGGTGTGTAAAGGTAATGTATGTCTCGATAGAGCGTTTCGCCGTTCGACAAACGTAGCGGCAAATCCAATTCGCGTCCGCTGTCGGCGATGATGCTTACCCAGCGACGCCAGGAGACGGCGAGCATGACGGCGAAGACGGCGAGCGGCCACGTCAGTGTGTGTTGGTGAATTCGGGGCATCATTATTGTGTCGGTAGCGTAAGGATAGTTTGGCGCGCGCAGGCTTCGCAATGCGTGAAGGCGCAGGCTGGCGACAACGCGCAGGGCGCGACTATACTGACGTGGCGAACCCATCAGTCCTGTCGTTCGCACTTCATCACGATTCATTCAGGAGTTTCTCTTGCGTATTTTCACAACGAAAGCCTACGCCCGCGCCGGATTGATCGGGAATCCGAGCGATGGTTATCACGGCAAAACGATCAGCATCATCGTCAAAAACTTTGCGGCGCAGGTCGTCATTTACGAATGGCCGCAACTCGAAATCATGCCTACGCGACAGGATCAGTGTCGTTTCGATAGTTTGGACGAGATGCTTTACGACGTGCGATTGAACGGTTATTACGGCGGAATGCGGCTGATTAAGGCTTCGATCAAACGCTTTGCCGAGTATTGCGAAGCGAATGCGATCACGTTGCCCGCGCAAAACTTTTCATTGCGCTATGACTCGAACATTCCGCGACAAGTCGGGTTGGCGGGTTCGTCGGCGATAGTGACGGCGACGATGCGCGCGCTGTGTCAGTTTTATGACGTGACGATTCCGCGTGAAATTTTGCCGGGCATCATCCTTTCGGTCGAGCGCGAAGACCTCGGCATCGGCGCAGGCTTGCAAGACCGCGTGGCTCAGGTTTACGAGGGGCTGACTTACATGGATTTCAACAAGGCGCATATTGATGAACACGGTTACGGCATTTATGAACCGCTCGATCTCAGTCTGTTGCCCAACGTATTCATCGCTTATCAAACCGAGTTGGCCGAGTCATCTGACGTATTTCACAACGACATCCGCAAGCGTTATGACAACGGCGAAACGCTGGTCGTCGAAGCGATGAAGACTTTTGCTGAACTTGCTCGCCAAGCGCGCGAATGTCTAGTGACGCGCGATCATGCGACGTTGGCGACGCTGATGAATCAAAATTTCGATACGCGGCGGACGATTTATCAGTTGAATCCTAAACACATTCGCATGGTCGAACTCGCCCGTTCGTTGGGCGCGTCGGGCAAGTTCGCCGGGTCGGGAGGATCAATCATTGGCACGTATACCGACGAAGCGATGTATGAGCAATTGCAGGCAGCGTTTGAGGCTGAGCAGTGTGCCGTGATTAAACCGATTGTCGCTTGAACCGGTGGCACAAGCTGCCGAGCTTGTGCTGACTGTGAATGCGTTAAATTGAAATCAACGCAAACCGCCGAGTTTACGCTGATAGTAAATGCGCCAAGTTGGAAGCGGCACAAGCTCGGCAGCTTGTGCCACCCATACCACTTTTTTTTCATTATGATGAAACTGTTTTTTTGCTTGTTGCTGCTGGTCTTTTCTGTCAATGCACAAGAAAAGGCCGATTTAGTTTTTATCAACGGGCGTGTCTGGACGGGCCTGAAAGACCAACCTGATGCTGAAGCCCTTGCTATCCGGGGCAATACCATTTTGCGCGTCGGTACGACCGCCGCCATCAAGCGCCTCATCGGCAAACAAACCGAAGTCATTGATCTCGACGGCAAGCTGGTGATGGCGGGCTTCAACGATTCGCACATTCATTTCTTAGGTGGCACGCAAGGCTTGAGCGAAGTGGATTTGACCGATGCGAAAACGATGGCGGAGATGCAACGCCGCATCACGACGTTTGCCAAAGAGAATCCGCAAGCCGAATGGATTACGGGGCGCGGGTGGGAATACGGCTGGTTTGCCGAGAGCTTGCCGCATCGCCGCGATCTCGATGCGATAGTGAATGATCGGCCCGTGTTCCTGCGCGCTTATGACGGACATTCCGCGTGGGCGAATAGCAAGGCGCTGCAACTGGCGGGCGTTACGCGCGAAACGAAGTTTGACGGCTTTGGTGAGATTGTCCGCGATGTGCAAGGGGAAGCGACCGGTGCGTTGAAAGAAAGCGCGCAAAGTTTGGTGCGCAAGCTGATTGGTGAACCTACGCGCGCACAAAATTTAGATTCGTTGCGACGCGGGTTGAAACTCGCGGCTTCGCTGGGCTTGACCAGTTGGCAGAACGCGAGTGGCGGGCCGGAGGAATTCAGTTTGTACGAAGAGTTGATGCGACGCGGCGAATTGACGGCGCGCGTAGGCATCGCCCTTTCCGTTGGGCAACAAATTACGCAAGCGCGTTTGGATCAATGGTTGAAGCTGCGCGATCAATACGCGGCGCATCCGCAACTACGCGCGAGTGCGGTGAAGTTCATGCTCGACGGCGTGATCGAATCGCACACGGCCGCAATGCTCGAACCTTACAGCGACGGCGCAAATACGAAAGGCGAACCGGCGTGGCCGCTGGATTTGTATCGTGAGAAAGTCGCGTTGTGCGACAAGCTGGGCTTGCAAATTTATACGCACGCCATCGGCGATAGAGCGGTGCGCGAAGCCTTGAATGCTTATGAACAAGCCGCGCGACAAAACCAACGCCGTGACGCGCGCCATCGCATCGAACACATCGAAACCGTCAGCAAAGAAGACTTGCCGCGCTTTGCCAAGTTGGGCGTGTTGGCTTCGATGCAACCAATTCACGCCGATCCCGGCACGGTGAGCGTTTGGGAAAAAGCCGTCGGCAGCGAGCGTGTGCAACGCGCTTTTGCGTGGCGTGAATTGCAAACACATCAAGCGCAACTCGTATTGGGCAGTGATTGGCCGGCGTGCATCAGCGTGAGTCCGATGCGCGGCATTCACAATGCGGTCAATCGTCGCACGACGGATGGGCAACCGG
>JABFSD010000931.1 GCA_013140935.1 Acidobacteriota bacterium | reverse complement strand
CCACCCGCACCGGAATACGTGCCATACCTGCGCCGCAAGCTGGCAGGGTTCATCTCGGCAAACTGAGGAAATCCGTGGAACCCGACGACTGCTCATTTTTCTACGTTTCTCACTGCTCGGTTACATCTTTGACTTTGCGCTGCGCAACGGAACATTTTCGCTGCGCACCACCCGCGCGAACACCGAAGGGCTGATGAATGAAGTCCGGCAAGCGGTGTGGTCAGTCATACCCAATCTGCCGTTGGCAGAGGTGCGCACGTTGAATGAAAACTACACGCGATCCATGGCGCGTACTTCGTTCACGCTGGTGATGCTGGCGCTCGCCGGAGGAATGGCGTTGTTCCTCGGCGTGGTCGGACTTTACGGCGTACTCGCGTATTCCGTGTCGCAACGCCACCGCGAAATCGGCATCCGTATGGCGTTGGGCGCAGAGCCACGCACCGTGTTGCGGCTGGTGCTGGGGCAGGGATTGAAACTGACGTTCTTGGGCGTCGGCATCGGTCTGGCCGCCGCGTATGGCGTAACGCGCCTGATGGCGAATTTGTTGTTCGGCGTCAACGCGACAGACCCCTTGACGTTCGCAGGCATCGCCTTGCTGCTGACCGTAGTTGTATCGTTGGCGTGTTGGATCCCAGCACGGCGCGCGACGAAGGTTGATCCGATGATTGCGCTAAGAACGGAATGAGGAACTCGGAACGATGAATGCGGAATGAAGAAGTAAGCAACGATCTGATTCATCGCTCATCGTTTCGCCTCCTCGGTTTCTTTTGGAGAAACTATGCAAACACTTTTACAAGACCTGCGCTGCGGCGCACGAATGTTAATGAAACAACCCAGCTTCACGTGGATTGCCGTGCTGACGCTGGTGTTAGGCGTTGACGCTCTGGCGCAACGAATTTCCGCACGAATCTCTGCGCACAGCGACCGCATCGTGATTGCCGCCAGTGTTGCGCTGGATGGCAAAGGCCACGTGCTGCGCAACACGCGCCTTGTGATCGAAGGCGGCAAGATTGTCGCGCTTGACCCCAAAGCCGGGCCAGTTGATTACGACTTGCGCGGACTGACAGTGATGCCGGGCTGGATTGATATGCACTCTCACCTCGATTCGAGTTTTGGCAAAGATGGGAAATTCGGCAGCGCTATGTCGCCCCAAGAAACTACGTTGCAAACAGCAGCGAATGCATGGGCGACTTTGCAGGGCGGGTTCACGACGATTCAAACGATGAGTCCGTCTCTGGCACTGCGTGACGAGATTGCGCGGGGAGTGTTGCCGGGTCCGCGCATTCTGACCATCACGAATAGTTTGTCGGGGAGTGGTGAGAAAACGGAGACGCCGGACGAGTTGCGCGCTTTTGTGCGCGAGCAGAAGGAAGTGGGCGCGGACATCCTGAAAATCTATGCGTCCGGCGGCATGCGCAGCGGCACGAAGACGCTTTCGCAAAAGCAACTGAATGCGGTCTGTGGCGAAGCGAAGAAATTGGGACTGCGCACACACGTACACGCTTACCGCGACGCCGTGCCCGCCGCAACGCTGGCCGGTTGCACGCAAATTGAACATGGTGTCGGCGCGACGGATGACGACCTGAAATTGATGGTGGAAAGAGGAACGTATCTTGATCCGCAGGCGGGAGCGTTGTTTGAAAACTACATCCTGCACAAAGCCCGCTATGCCGGAACGCAGTATTTTGCCAAAACCGAAGAGGGCGTAGTGGAAGCGTACCGGCCTGCCATCCAGATGAGCCAGGAATTTTTGCGCCGCGCATTGAAAATCAAAGGCTTGAAAATCGTGTTTGGCTCGGACGCGCTGGCGGGATTGCACGGACGCAATGCCGAAGAGTTCATCAATCGTGTGCGCGATTGTGGCATGGGGCCAATGGCGGCAATGGTTTCGGCTCATTCGACGGCGGCAGAATCGCTTGGGCTAGTCAGCCAAATCGGCTCTCTTACACCGGGCTTGCAGGCGGACATCATCGCGCTCGACGGCGATCCGCTGAAAGACATCACCGCTGTCCGCCGCGTCGTCTTCGTGATGAAAGGCGGTGTGGTTTACAAACACGTCGCCCGTTCTGTGAACCGAAGGTAGTCGTGTGGCTTTCGGCGCGGCGGGCGACGAAGGTTGATCCGATGATTGCGTTACGTTGTGAGTAGACGGTAGACGGTAGGCGGTAGTCAGTAGAAAACCGCAGGCTACCGTCTACTGTCTGCCGCCTACCGTCTACTTTTGAGGAGAATTTATGCAAACCCTGATGCAAGACCTGCGCTACGGCGTGCGAATGTTGATGAAGCAAAAAGGCGTCACGCTGATTGCCACACTCACGTTGGCGCTGGGCATCGGCGCGAATACGGCCATTTTCCGCGCAGGTTCAGCGCGCGCTCAGGCTACGTCGTCGGCTATCGCTACTACGCCGGAAAAGAATTTGCAGGTTTTCGACGCTTTATGGGAGACAGTCAATCGTGACTATTACGATCCGCAATTCAACGGTGTGAATTGGACGCTTATGCGCGAACAGTATCGCCAGCCAGCCGAACAGGCGCAGACGAAACCTGCTTTACTCAACGTGCTGCAAAAAATGTTGAGTGAGTTGAAGCATTCGCATCTGGTCGTATCCATGACGGCAAATGGCGCGGAAGACGAAAAACCGAAACGCCCGCTGACAAGCAAAGACAGCGCGCGGGCGTTAGGCACGGGTTTCATGTTCCGTCAGATTGAAAGCGGCTACGTGGTCTATCGCGTGTTGGAGAATTCGTCCGCGCATCAGGCTGGTGTCAAAGTCGGCTGGTTGCTCACGCATCGCAACAGTGAACGCTTTCCGCCGCGACAAATCGGTGAGCGGTACGAAGGGCAAGTCGTCAGGTTTCGATTTCTAACACCGGATGAGCAGGAAAAAGAACTGCCGTTGACCTATCAATGGCTGACCATTCCGCCGCCGCATCACAGCAAATGGCTGGACGGCAACATCGCGTATCTCAACTTCGACAAGTTCGCCGCCGACACCGATCAATGGTTGGCGCAGCAAATCAAACGATTCCACTCGGCGCGCGGAATGATCGTTGACCTGCGCGGCAATCCAGGCGGGTACGTCAACACGTTGCGCCGTTGTCTCGATCTGTTTTTTGCAAAGCGTGAACGACTCGGCAGCTTTGCCGGACGAGATCAGCGCGAGTTTCCGTGGCTGTCCAAAGGCTTGGGCAAACGCGCATTCACTGACCCGCTCATTGTGCTGGTAGATGAGGGCAGTGAGAGTTCCGCCGAAATTTTCGCGGCGGCAGTGCTGGAAAGCGGACGCGGACAAGTCGTGGGTCGAAAGACGGCGGGCAAAGTGTTGTCGGCTACGACAAAAAAGCTGCCGGAGAACTTTCAGATATTGCTGCCGATTCATCGTTACCAAACGCCGCGCGGCAATGCGCTGGAAGGCGTTGGCTTCACTCCGCCCATCGTGACGACATTGAATCTGGCGCTGGCGCGGCAGTCGCGCGACGCCGACATCGAACGCGCGCTGGAAATCCTGCGCCAATGAAGCCATCACAAGCACAAAACCGGAGGGACAAAAGATGAACATCTTTCGCTGGAAACAACGCAAAGACAAAGAACTCAATGCCGAAATCCGCAGCCATCTCGACGCAGCCGTCCGCGAACGCATCGCACGCAGTGAAGCGCCCGACGAAGCGCGCGCCAATGCCTTGCGCGAATTTGGCAATGTGGGGCTGGTCAAAGAAGTCACGCGCGAGATGTGGGGCGGGGCTGCGCTGGAACGCTTGGGGCAGGACTTACGGTTCGGTGTGCGAATACTGCGGAAGAATCCGGGCTTTTCGTTGATTGCGATTCTGACGCTGGCGCTGGGCATTGGCGCGAATACGGCGATTTTCAGTGTGGTCAACGGCGTGTTGTTGCGCCCGCTGCCTTATGCGCATCCCGACCGCATCGTTGCGCTATGGCAAACCTCAAAGGCCGGAGATCGCGTTCAAATGGCCTATCCGAACTTTGCCGATTTGCAGGCGCGGCAGAACGTGTTTGATGCGATGGGCGCAGCCGTTCCAGTGGGTATGATTCTGACAGGCGAAGGTGAGCCGCAGCGCTTCGTCGGCAAATGGATCACGTCCAGCTTCTTTACGGCGCTCGAAGCGCAGCCGCAACTCGGCAGGTTGTTCACCGCCGCAGAAGATCAACGTGATTGCGAGCGCGTGATCGTCTTGACGCACGGGTTTTGGCAACAGCATTTCGGCGGCAGGGCGGACATCATTGGCAAGACGGTGACGCTCAGCGGTGAACCGTGGACGGTGATCGGCGTGCTGCGCCCGGACTTTGAATATTACGGCACGGGCGGCAACAACATCTTTTATCCGATGGGGCGCTTGCTCAATCAGGAGTACATGCATTCGCGCACGGCGAATCCGTTGCTGTGGCTGGTCGCGCGTATGAAACCACAAGTCACGCTCCAACAGGCACAGGCGGAAATGGCGAATCTCGCGGCGCGGTTGGCTGCGCAACATCCTGAAGCCAATGCGGGCAAATCTGTGCGTCTGCTGTCGCTGTTTGAAGATTACGTCGGCGATTTGCGCTCCGCCTTCTTGACGCTGCTTGGCGCGGTGGACGCCCGACGGGGATTTCGGTTTCCCACGTCGTTTCCAGCAATCCGCGATCTGCCAGGCGGATCAGAATCGGATACATCGAACCCGCTTTGAGTTCGGTTTGCTGGCATAACTCGTAGCCATGCCGCCACGCCGTCGGGTCTTCGGCGAGCGCGAGCAGCACCGTCGTCGTTTGTTCAGAAGGTGGTCGGTTGCGTTGCATGGCCTTAACTCTATCTAGCTAGAGTTAAATCGTCAAGTGGCTTTTAGCGGTCGCTTAAAAAGTTGGCAGGCTCTTTCGCTCAAGAGGAGCGGCATGTTTATAGCAATGGCGAATGACGATTCCCCAAGCTCCGTTAGGAGCGGCATCTGCGGCACATTTCGCTTCTAACGGAGCTTGAGAGCCGATGGCGACTGCGTTCTATAAACATGCCGCTCCGCTGGAGCTTGGGAACTAACGACTTTTAGGATTTTTTTCTGCGGCTGTAGACAAGCTACAGGCTTAGGGTGTACCTTGTCTACATCCTAATTTATTCAGGAAGGAAATCTGTAAATGAAAAGTCGCTATGAAAACCGCATCGAGTTGTTGCAAGGCACGCTCGATCTGTTGATTTTGCAAACGCTGCAATGGGGGCCGCAGCACGGTTACGGCATCAGCCAGGCCATCCGCAACGGCTCCGGCGAAGTGCTGCAAGTAGACACCGGCTCGCTCTATCCCGCCTTGCACCGGCTCG
>JABFSD010000859.1 GCA_013140935.1 Acidobacteriota bacterium | reverse complement strand
GCGTAAAGCGCGCGAGTGCGCGCTCCAAATGCTTTTCGCATACGACGTGGCGCGTCCCGCCGTAGACGAATTGGTCGAAACCTATTGGGGGGAGATGGCCGAATCGGGCGAGGACGTGAAAGACTTCGCCTCGGAACTCGCGCTGGGGACGATCACGCATCTCGAAGCGATTGACGAGCGCATTCGTTCGCGCGCCGAACACTGGCGCATTCCGCGTATGGCGATTGTGGATCGAAATCTGTTGCGCATGGCCGTATACGAATTCCTGCACCAGCCCAGCACACCGCGCACCGTCGCCATCAACGAAGCCCTCGAAATTGCGCGCCGCTTCTCTACGAACGAAGCCACCCAATTCATCAACGGCATTCTCGACGCCATCAAGCGCGATCTCGAAACGCAGCCCGCCAAGCCGGAAGCCAACGCAGCTTCGGTGGGACAACAGAATTAAACATTTGGTCTTTTGAACGGAAGCGGAGATGAAAGGTAACGACCTCTCATCTCCGCTTTTGCATTTTGGGTACGCAAAGCCAGCGAACTGCGGCGTTCAAGCCATCGGGGTTTTGCGTCAGGCAAAACCCTCAAGTAGAATCCGCCGCAATCAATTATTCGGTTTTTTTCACGTAGGCTGCCTTTATGAAGAAGTTATTCACCGTTGCTGTAATGCTTGGCGCGAGTCTCTGTTATTCGGCGCTGGCGCTGGCGCAAACGCCGCCGCCCAAACAAGACCCGCAAAAATCCGATGAAATCATTGTGTTCACCGGCTCTTCGCTCGTGAACGTAAACGTCATCGTCACGGATCGTTACGGACGTTTAGTCACAGGGTTGGCGCAAAGCAATTTTCAGGTACGCGAAGACGGCGCGTTACAAAAAGTAGACAAGTTTTTTGCGCAATCAGACGCCTTCAGTGTCGTGCTGTTGATTGACACCAGCCGCAGCACCGCTCGCAAACTCGGCGCGATTCAGAAAGCGGCGGAAAATTTCATCAAACAACTGCAACCGCGCGACCGCGTGATGGTCATCACTTTCGATGATCGGTTGAACACCATCACCGATTTCACGGGCGACGCCAGCGCCTTGAAAAAAGCCGTCAAAGCAGCGCGCACGGGTTACGCCACGCGGCTTTACGATGCAATCAATTATGCGATCGCGGAAAAGCTCAATCCGCTTAGCGGACGCCGCGCCATCGTCGTACTCACCGATGGCGTAGACACCGCCAGCAAACAGGCCAGCTATGACAGCACGCTCGATCTCGTGGCTTCGTCGAACATCATCACTTATGCGATTCAATACGAGACGCGCAACGAAGGCATCAATCCGCTGCGTCCGCTGATGCTGCCGGGCATTCCCAACGGCGCGTCGTTGCTGCCGCGTTTCGATCTACTGAACCAGTTGCGACAACCGCAATTCAGCTTTGCCTCCGCGTGGATGGGTTGGACTCAACCCATCGAATGGCAAGACCCCAAGCCGCAGCCACCAGCACAACAACCGCCGCCTTACATCAACATTCCGCGTACCAGCACGACGATCATCGGCGGTACGGAACGTGACGGGCAACCAGCGCAACGCCCGACTTCGACGGTGCAAATGCGCGACCGCTATTTGATTGCCGGAGAATATCTAGGCCGCATCGCTCAGCTTTCCGGCGCGCGCCACCTGCGCGCTGACAGCATCGAAAACACGAGCTACGCTTTTCAGTTGATTGCTGACGAATTACGCAATCTCTACACGATTGACTATTACTCAGAGAATCAGGCTAAAGACGGCAAGTTCCGCAGCATCGCGGTGAATCTGAATCCGGCTGAATTCACCGTGCGCACGCGCCCCGGTTATCGCGCACCCAAAGAGGCTGCCGAACCAACCGCTAAGCCGAACAGCAAGCCGTAATTCTCGACAACCTTCATAACAAAACGAAAAGGCGCATTGCCATTACGCAATGCGCCTTTTCGTTTTTAGAGAACCGCGTTAGCGTTGCAACAACTGCGCGACTTTCTCCAACACATTCGCCAACATCGCACGCGCCATCGCTTCGTCATTCGCTTCCGCCATCAAACGAATGATCGGTTCGGTATTCGATCCTCGCACGTGCAACCATCCATTAGGCAAGGTCACTTTCACGCCGTCGCGCAAGTCTTGCGGATGCGCGGCGAATTCCTGCCGAACCAGTTTGAGCGCCGCGCCGATTTTATCTGAAGGGCAATGCAGCTTTTCTTTCACGATGGCGTAACGCGGCAGCGCGTTGACGAGTTGCGATACGGTCTGGCCGCTTTCGGCGAGCAAGTGCAAAACGAGCGCCATCGCTACATGCGAATCGCGGCAGAAATTGATGCGCGGATAAATCACACCTCCGTTGCCTTCGCCGCCGATGATGGCGCTGACGCGCTGCATCAACTCAGTCACGTTGGCTTCGCCGATCTTGGCTCGATGCAATGCGCAGTTGAACATCCGCGCGACATCATCCATCACCTGTGACGTAGACAAATTCGTCACCACTGCGCCCGGCGTTTTGCTCAACACATATCGCGTAGCCAGCGCCAACGTTTGATCTTCGCCAATCGGCTCACCATGCTCATCAATGATTGCCAACCGGTCGGCGTCCATATCTTGCGCAAAGCCGACCTGCGCGCCGCTCGCTTTCACCAGTTCACATAACGCGCCGAGGTTTTCGGCGATGGGTTCGGCTTCGCGCGGAAACAATCCGTTGGGCGTAACGTTGATCGCCTTCACCTGCGCGCCTAGAGCTTGCAACAACTGCGGCGCAAGAATGGAAGAAGCGCCGTTGCAGGAATCCAATGCGACGTGCAACGAACGCGGCAGCTTTCCCACTGCCGCGAGGACGGCTTGAATGTGTGCTTCCAACGAGCCGTCGAACTTCTCAACTTGGCGCAATTCGTTCACGCTCGCTTTGCGGTAATCGCCCTGATGATAAATGTCGAGCAACTCGCGCGCTTGCCCTGCACTCAAGAATAGGCCGTCAGCGCCTACGAATTTGAGCGCATTCCATTCCGCCGGATTGTGGCTCGCAGTGATGGCGATGCCACCTTGCGCGCGCCGCTGCCGCACGAGCAATTGCACGGTCGGTACGGGAACAACGCCGAGATCGAGTACGCGGCAACCGCTCGACAACAAACCCGCGATGACCGCTTGGCGTACCATCTCGCCCGACGTGCGCGGGTCGCGTCCGATGACGATGGTTCCGGCTCCGGCATACGTACCGAAGGCTTGCGCAAAGCGCGTCAACAACGTGGGCGACAACGATTCGCCAATCACGCCGCGTACGCCGGAGATGCTGATTTTTAAGGTTGGAATGGCTCGCATGGTTTTTATGATCGGCTTGCAACCAAAGAATCGAGAAATCACTGCCAACGCGTTCGTAGTTCCGCCTTTAGGCGGTGGCGTCTCATTTGGGCACCACCGCCTAAAGGCGGAACTACGAACGCGTCTTTTCACTTTTCACTTCTTTCGCAATTCGCGCAACAGCAGGCCAATGCGATCAACTTGTTGTGCCGACAATACGGCACCGCCGAACCGCGCCTGCTGATAAAGCTGCGTGAGTTCACTGACGCTCGGCTGGTTCACTTGTCGCGCGAATTCGCGCGGCGTCTGTTGAGAATGGCGGCGATGGCCGACGCGCGCGAGTTGCGCGAGCATCTCTTCATAGAAGGCTACGGCGGAGGCAGCGGCATCGCGGCGGAAGCGATAGCGCCACGTGCGCGTATGCCGTTGCCACCATACGATTGCGACTAAAGCCAGTAACAACGCAATCACGCTCAACGTGCGCGCATTCAACCATTGCGACCAATCATAACTTTGCGCTTTCTCCGGTTCGTTGGCGGCGGCTTCCGGCGTTTCTGCTTTGAACCAGTCAGCCCATTTCAATTGCCAGTTGAGCCATTGGCTTCCGGTTTCGTTACGCCAGCGGGTGAGCGTGCGTTGCAAATCCATCAACAGCGAAAACTGTTCGTAAGAATCGAACTTGATAACGCGCTCCTGCCAGAACGATTGCAACGATTCACCCATGCCTTGTAACCAGCCGAACAGGCCTGACCAGGCTTCGTCATACTGACTCAAGCCCGCCGCCGGCGTAGGGTCGAACGTCACCCAGCCGTGCTTGGGGAAATAAGCCTCGACCCACGAGTGCGCGTCTGATTGCCGCACCACGTAAAGCTGCTGGCGCTCGACGTATTCGCCCATCTGAAAGCCATTGACGAGGCGCGCCGGAATGCCGCGTGTGCGCAACATGATCGTCAGCGCCGAAGCGAAGTATTCGCAATGTCCGGCTTTGGTGTGGAACAGAAAATCGCTCAAGGGATCGCCTGCTTCGACGACGTTGAGATCGAGTGAGTATTGATAGGCATTTTGCAGATGCTCGACCAGCCGTGCCGCAATGTCGTAATTCGTCGGGGCATCACCTGCGACGTCACGCGCGAGCCGTTTGATGCGTTCGTCGAGTTGCGGCGGCAGTTGCAAATAGCGGCGGCGCAGCTCGGTGCTGAAAGTGACGGCTTGATCGGCGCGCAAGGCTTCGGCGCGCGGCAGCGTCGTGTCGGATTGCACTTCGTAACGAAACCGATGAAACGAATAGTGATTGGTGAAAAGCGCCTGATGGTCGTCGCGGCGTAATCGGTCAGGCCCGCTCACCCACACGGCGTGCGGCGCAGCGAAAATCACGTTGGTATTGAGCGGATCGAGCAGGAACTGTTGATAAGTAAGTGGCGGGTCGGCGTTCGGGCGGACGCTGACATAAAAGCCACCACCCGGTTCTTCGGGTAAGGGCACAGGCTGTTCTGCCGTGCTGAGCCACACGCCACCGTTGTAATGATCCAGCGCAATGCCGCGCCAATAAAGTTGTTGAGGCAGCGCGCGCGGAGGCCACGTCACGCGCACGCGCATCACGCGCCGCCGATTGAGCTTGAGCCGCGCGACTTCGCCCAACCGCACGCTATCGCTGAACCCTGACAGTCCTTCTTCGCCGCCCTGCCCCCGTCCGCGCCCCCCACTCCATGGATTCGGCACGCGCGGCATCGCCAGAAACAACGGCGCTGCCAGCGCCGCAATCAGCAACAACGACAAACAGGCAAAGATGAATACGTTGCGCCAGCGCGGCGCGCGCAAGTTGAGCTGTTGGCTGCCCGCCGGTCGCCAGAATTGCGTTACCGCTGTGCCTTGCGCATGTTGCCGTTGCCATTCGTCCTGCGCGCGGCGAATCTCGAAACTTACCAGCGTCGAAATCCCCGCCAACAGATAAAGCACCAGCAAGGCAAAAAACACTACGTCGAGCATCACGCTGGCGGCCAACAGCACCGCCAGAAAC
>JABFSD010000742.1 GCA_013140935.1 Acidobacteriota bacterium | reverse complement strand
AGCGCAACACGTCGAGTTCGCGCACAGTGGCGAGCGAATAAGGATATGCGCTGAAATTTAATTCAACATCGTCTTTGAGCGAGACGCTTTGCAGGTAAGGTTTGCCGGTCAGCTTCATCGGGTGCGCCATCGGGGAAGCGGCAAGGAAAGCAAGCGCAAGAACGTGGCTGGCGTTGCGTTTCAGAAAGAATTTTGGAGGCGGCGATCGGAATCGAACCGATGGATAAAGGTTTTGCAGACCTCTGCCTTACCACTTGGCTACGCCGCCTGAATTTCAAATTTATTGGGGAATATGCCTGCCCCAAACGAGCGGGCATAATTCCACACGGCCTTTCGCTCCGTCAAGCCGCGCGATTTCTCAGTCCGTAGCGGATTGAGTAAACTCCGCAGCAATGACTTTTCACTCCTTCATCCAACAAAATCTGAAGCATTACTGGCGCACCAACCTCGCGGTAATTCTGGGCGTAGCCACCGCCGTGGCCGTTCTCGCAGGCGCTTTGCTCGTCGGCGCTTCGGTGCGCGGCAGCTTGCGCGAACTGGCCTTGCAACGATTGGGCAAGACTGATCTGGTCATCGCAGGCAACAACTTTTTCCGCGAAGCGTTGGCGACTGACCTGCAACAACATCCTGAGTTTGCTGCGAACTTTGCCAGTGCCGCGCCGCTGATTGCGCTGCCCGCCATCGTTACGCACGGCGACAGCAACGCGCGCGCCGGCAACGTGATGCTTTACGGTGTGAGCGATCAGTTCTGGCAATTCCACGGCGTCGCCCGTGTCTCAGGCAATGAAGACGACGCATTGGTCAGCGCGGCTTTAGCACGTGAGCTATCCGCCAAGTCCGACGACACGCTCGTCATTCGCATCGAAAAGCCTTCCGCCATCCCGCTCGAATCGCTGCACGGACGCAAGGACGAAGCCGGTACGACGTTGCGTTTGAGCCTGCGCGAAGTATTGCCTGCCGAACAGATGGGTGAATTCGCGTTGCGTCCGCAACAAGGCGCGGTGCGGGCGGTGTTCGTTTCGTTAAAGAAGCTGCAAAAAAGTATCGGGCAGGAAGGCCGCGCGAATACATTGCTGGTCGCAGCGAAAGCGGGCCGCGCGAATAGCGTTGCGCCACTTGAGGAAGTATTGCGCCAACAATTTCAGTTGGCTGATTTGGGCTTGAAGCTACGCGCCTTGCCTGAACAAGCTGTTCAAATTTTGGAAAGCGACAGCGCCTTGCTCAACGACGCCACGGTGACGAAAGCCAAACAAACCGCTGAGGCAATGAAGCTGCCCACGGCGCAAGTGCTGACCTATTTGGCGAACGACATCAGCACGGCAACCCGCACGGTTCCTTATTCATTGGTAACTGCATTGGATGACGTGGGCTTGAGCAAAATACTCCGCCCCAACCAAGCCTTGCCGAAAGAAAACGAAATCATATTGAATGACTGGGCCGCGCGCGATTTGAATGCGCAAGTCGGAACGACGATCAAACTCAGTTACTTTCTCTGGCAAGAGAGCGGCCAACTCAGTTCGCAAACTTCCGCTTTCAAACTCAGTGCGATTGTGCCGTCGAGCGGCGCGGCGCTTGATCGTAACTACGCGCCTGATTATCCGGGCATCACTGATACGAACAGCTTGGCCGATTGGGATCCGCCTTTCCCGATTGAGTTAGGCCGCGTGCGCCCGATTGACGAAGATTATTGGAAGCAATATCGCACGACACCCAAAGCCTTTATTCGTTTAGCGGACGGGCAAAAGCTGTGGGCTTCGCGGTATGGCAAGGTGACTTCGCTGCGACTGTTCACCGATGACCGCCCATCGTGGGAGCGGCAGTTACGCGCCAACCTGACGCCGAGCGAAGCCGGATTGTCAGTGCTGTCGGTTAAAAGCGAACAAGCACAAGCCGCGCGCGGAGCTACCGACTTTGGCGAATACTTCAGCTACTTCAGTTTCTTTCTCGTCATTTCAGCATTGTTGTTGACCGGATTATTTTTCAAACTCGGCGTCGAACAACGCCTGCGCGAAATCGGCTTGTTACAAGCTCTGGGTTTCACACCCGCGCAAGTGCGTTCGCTCTTTTTGCGTGAAGGTTTGTTGCTGGCCGTCATTGGCAGCCTGCTCGGCGTAGCGGGTGCGCTTCTTTACGGCGCACTAATTATGTGGGGCTTGCGCACGTGGTGGGTGGGCGCAGTGGGTACGACGTTGTTGCGCTTGCACGTCGCGCCTTCTGCGTTATTGATCGGCTTGGTCGCGGGCATCATCACGGCGCTCGCCGTCGTATGGTTGACGTTGCGATCTTTACGCAACACCGCGCCGCGTAACCTCCTGCTCGGTTCTCTCGACCTTACGCCCACCGCCGCCACTCGCGTTCGTAGTTCCGCCTTCAGGCGGTGGCTGGCATTGGCTTTCGGTTTCGCCGGACTCACGCTCCTGGCCTTAGCAACATTCAAAACCATCGGCGCAGCCGGCGGATTTTTCGGCGCAGGTTTTTGTCTATTGATCGCCGCCTTATTCGGCTGGTCGGCGTGGTTGCGGCAGCCGCGCACGAAAGCCGTGCAAACCGGCGGATGGCAGGGCGTGACGCAATTGGGTTTTCGCAACGCGACGGTACGCGCCGGACGTAGCGTGTTGTGCATCGCGTTGATCGCTTCGGCGAGTTTCATCATCGTGGCCGTAGACGCTTTTCGCCGTGACGGCCATGCCGACGCCAACGATAAAAAATCCGGCACGGGCGGCTTTGCTTTATACGCCGAATCGTTGTTGCCGCTGGTGCGTGACCCGAACAGCGCGCAAGGCCGCGACGAACTCAACCTGACTGGCGACGAATTCAAAGACATAAAACTCACGCGCTTTCGTTTGCGTCCGGGAGACGATGCGAGTTGCTTGAATCTGTATGCGCCGCGCAATCCGCGCCTGCTGGGCGTGCCGCAAGACTTCGTTCAGCAAGGCCGTTTCACCTTTGCGTCTTCGCTGGCGCAAACGCCGGAAGAGAAAGCCAATCCGTGGTTATTGCTCAATGCGCAAGCCTTAGAGATTCCCGTCATCGGCGATGCCAACTCACTGACTTACGTTTTGCACAAAGCCGTCGGCGATGTCATCGAACTCGATGGTGAAAGCGGCGCGCCTTTACGCTTGCGTATCGTCGCCGCGTTGCAAGACAGCTTGCTGCAAGGCGAACTATTGATGGCTGACAGTCAGTTCACGCGCCTGTTCCCAAGCATTCAAGGGCAGCGCGTATTCCTGATCGAAGCCACGCAACCCGAAGCCGTCAGCACGTTACTCGAAGATCGTTTGAGCGATTACGGCTTTGACGCTGAGAGCACGGCGACGCGACTGGCGGGCTTTCATCAGGTTGAGAACACTTACTTGTCTACGTTTCAAGCATTAGGTGCGTTGGGCTTGTTGTTGGGTACGGTAGGGCTTGCCGCTGTGCTGTTGCGCAACGTATTGGAACGTCGCCGCGAATTGGCACTGCTGCGAGCGACGGGCTATCGGCCGCAACACTTATCGTGGTTGATTCTGGCAGAAAATTTATTGTTGTTGGGTTGCGGATTGTTGACCGGAATCGTTTGCGCCTTGATTGCGATTGCTCCGGCGATGGTGGGACGCGGCGGACGCGTATCAGTTGCGTCGTTGAGTTTGCTGTTGATCGCCGTATTGCTGACGGGCTTGATTGCTTCGTGGGTGGCGGTGCGTGCGGCGGTGAAGGCTCCTTTGCTGGCTTCGTTGCGGGCGGAGTGACGCCAAAACAAAGTCAATAAACAAAGGGCGCAAGCAACTATTCGTTGCTTGCGCCCTTTGCATCAATAACAGGCTTCTTTAGAAATTGAACCGCGCGACCAACTGCACCAACCGTCCGCCCGGATCGTTCGTGTTGGACGAATCGGTATAAGCCGTCGTCACCTGCATAAACGCCAGATTCGACGGTGTGATATTGGCCGTCGCCGTCGGGTTGAAGAAGTTGATGTTGTTGAACGCATTCAAGAACTCGCCCCGCAATTCAAAGTTCAGGCGTTCGGTGAGCTTGACCTGTTTTTTCACGCTCAAATCGAAGCGCGTGAATTTCGGCCCTGACACAAAGGTGTTTTGCGGCGCGCATTGTCCGCTATAGACCTGAATGCAACCGGCGTTGTTGGCCGGCGCGAGGTAACGCCCGCTGGGAGCGCCTCCGGTGCCATAGCCGGTTGCGGAAGTCGCACTCACATTGAACGCCTTGATGGTGTTGTCAATGATGTCTTGCGGCAACAGATAGGTGGTGCCTTTGGCGTCGTCAAAGCGCAGCTTGAAGACCTTGGCTAAATCGCGGCGCGTCATGCCGACGAGTTGGACGTTGCCGAAATCGTATAACTGGCCGCTTTGCACGCGCCCGGAACCTTGAAATTCCCAGCCGCCCACTAAACGATCCAACGCATTTCCGATATTGCCAAACAGTGCTTTGCCGCGTCCAAAAGGAAGCTCATAAATCCAATTCACCTTGAAAGCATGCCGCAACGTGATGTCGTCGAGCGTATTGATGCGTGGCGCACGGAACGACACGCGTGACGAACTGAACGCCTTAGCCAACTGATAATTGGCTTGCACCAATAACCCGTGCGACAGACGACGGCGTAAATCAATTTGCACGGCGTCATAGCGCGTATAGCCGCCATTGCCCGTGACGTTCGCGCCACCGCGCAAGCCCGGATTCGTCAGCATGAAATTGGCGGGCAAGCCTGCGCGCAAAGCGTTCGCGCGGAAAGTGGCGTTGTTATCGAGTTGACCGGTATAGCTGGCCGTGGTGCTGCAACAAACCACCGGGCTGTTCGCTGCCAGCGTGTTAATAAAACTGGCACTGGTGAAATTCGTCGAAGTGTAAAGCGCCGCATTGCCCGCGTTCGCCGCAGGCGTGCCGCTGAAATAGGCGAGCGTAATCGGTAAAGGCGATTGTCCAGCCAATCCCCTATAAGCGAAGCTGCAAGCCGGTTGTCCGGTTTGTCCGCAATTTGGATTGGCGGCGACGAACGCTTGCAGATTCCTTTGCGCCAGTTTGAATTCATTGAGCAAGCCGTTTTCGGCGATGTTGTTTTCGACGGAATTGAAGTTATAGGTCGTCCACCCGCGCAAGTTGCGGGTGCCGACATAGCGCGCTTCGATCACGGTGTCTTTGGCGATTTCGCGTTGAATGCCGAACGTCCACGATTGCGAATAAGGCACTTTGATATTCGGGTCATAGATATTGACCGAATTGGTGACGGCGACGAAAGGCGCGCTGACCAGCGGATAGGTCGGCGTATCAATAAACGTCGGCGGCCCCAAACGGCTGCCATCACGGAACAACACCGGCAAGCGGTCAGTCCCTTGATTGGTCA
>JABFSD010000577.1 GCA_013140935.1 Acidobacteriota bacterium | reverse complement strand
TCCAATCACCTGCACCTGTTTGGTTGGCGCACGTATCGGGCGAGCAAGATGCTCGCGGCCCGACTGCCTGCGAGACGCAGGCGCACCAACGATTCTGTGGGAGAGTCCGCCACAAGGTGAGTTTCGGCGTTGAGCATTACAGTGCCAGGCATTGGTTGGCTAAGAGCCGCGCGCATTCCTGCCCGCTCCACACCGCGCCTTCGATGGTGGCGGGCAAACCCGTCGCCGTCCAGTCTCCTGCCAGAAAGAAATTCGGATAAGGCGTTGGTTGCGAAGGACGCAATCGCGCTGTGCCTACGGTGTGCGAAAGCGTGGCGTCGTATTCACGAATGACGAAGGAATGCTTCAGCACGGCTTGGCGCGCGGCGGGGAAGAAGCGGCGCATTTCGCGTTGGGCTACGGCGACGAGGTCTTCTTTGGATTGTTTAGCGGCTTCGTGTGCGCCGCTGATGACGAGCGCGAGATGTCGCGTCGTCCGCCGGTGATCGCCTGCAATGGCGTTTTTGTTGAAGACCCACTCAATCGGCGAATCGAGCAAGCCGGTGAATTCGAGATCGGTGACTTGCCGGTCGTACCACAAGTTGATCGAGACGATGGGGGCGGATTGAAATTCATTGATGGCTTGCCACGCTGCGTGTTGACGGACGAGTTCAGTCGGCAGCATGCGTTTAAGCATGAAATAAGGCGCGGCGCTGATGATGGCCGAAGCCGCAATCGTTTCGCCGTCTTCGAGCGTAACGCCGACTGCCGCGCCAACAGCGAAATCAATCGTTTTGACCGAAGCGTTCAGCCTCACCTTGCCGCCGTGCTTTTCGATGAAGCGTTGCGCGTCGGTCGTGTAAAGGTCGCTTAAACCGGTACGCGAAATGACCATCGTCGAATCCTGCTTGGTGTGCATAAACGCCTGATCCAGCACGCGCGCGAACATATCCGCCGAAGCGCGTTCGGGCGATTCGTTCAGCGTCGCTAGTGCGACCAAATCCCAAAAACGATTTTGCATTTGTTCGGTTTGGCCGAGTTCAGTGAGCCATTGGCGTACGGTTTTATCGGCGAGGTTTGTGTGATTGCCATTGAGCGAGCGCAAGGCGAGACCTACACGCAGCGCGTGCAACCGGTCGCGCCAGTTGAGCGAAGACAGTCGCGCGAGTCCGCCCAGCAAGTGCAATGGCGCAGGCAGCGGCGGACATTGAAAGCAGGCATGCCCTTCGTGTTCGTGCAGGAAGTCTACGCGGGGATTGGTTTGAAACTTGAGCTTGTCGCGTGCGCCGATCTTATCGAGAAAGGCCAGCGTGTGGTGATAACAGCCCATCATCAGGTGCTGTCCGTTATCAACTACGTCGCCGGTGATTTTGTCAGTGAATGAGTATGCGCGTCCGCCGAGGAAGTTGCGGCGTTCGAGAACGATGACAGGCAGGTTGCGTTCGGCGAGTTCGACAGCGGCGCTGAGTCCGGCGAAACCGCCACCGATGATAAGGACGGGGTTCACCGGCTGACCTCGGTGCTGTGCGCCCATTCGTTGAGCGCAATCAAGAAACGTTCAGGCCGATGCAATCTGACTTGATGATGAAATACGTCGTAGTCGGCGCGTTCGATTTCCTCGATCAGGCGAAAATAGATTTTGCCCATCGTACGCGCGGCGATCAATGTTGATCGGTCTTCCGTCGGTAAGAGGTCGGTGGCGCGCTGATAAAAGCGGCGCGCGCGTTCGCATTCGAATTTCATCAAGGCGCGAAAGTTGTCATTCATTACGCCAGCGAAAAGTTCGCGTTCGCTGTAACCGAACATCTGCAAGTCTTCTTGCGGCAGGTAAACGCGGTTGCGTCCGGCGTCTTCTTTGATGTCGCGCAGGATGTTCGTCAGTTGCAACGCGAGGCCGAGATTGATCGCGTAATCTTTCGTCTGTGGATTGGCGTAAGTAAAAATCTCGATGCACATCAAGCCGGTGATCGAGGCTACGCGATAGCAGTATTCGTATAGCTCATCGAAGGTTCGATAACGATTCTGTTGTAAGTCCATCTCACAGCCGCGAATCATTTCTTCAAAATAAAGCTGCGGTATGGGGAATTGCTGTAAGACGGTTTGCAATCGTTGCGCGAGTGGCAACGTAGGTTTGCCGACAAACAATGCCGCGACTTCTGCGCGCCAATCGTTAAGGGCTTGTTGCGCGGTAGCCACCGTGCCGCCGGTTTCGGCGTAATCATCCACGATGTCGTCTACGGCACGGCAAAACCGATAGACATCAATGATGGCGTCGCGCTTGGCTTTGGGCAGGAAGAGAAACGAATAGAAAAAATTGGATTGAACGGTTTTGGCTAAATCGTGGCGAAAGCTGCGCGTGCGGTCGCGCAAGTGCCAGGGCGTGAAATGGATTTCGTTAATGCTGACGGCCTTCATAATGCGATGGTCGTTAAATGAGTCAGTTGTTTGCGGTCAGTTCCTTCTCTTACGGGCGGGATGATAGAAGGCAAATTCAGAGGCGTCAAAGCGCAAATAGCGCGCGCGACAACAACCGAAATTTATCAGCCGTGTTCAGCTTCGGACGTTGCGCCAACGTGTCGAATTGTTGCTGTTCGATCAATTCGAGAATGCGCATTCCGCCGTGCCACGTCAGGCGTAATTCGACGGCGAGCCTTCCGCTCATCAGGTCGGACAGCGCCTTGCCGCGCATAAGAAGTTCGCGGGTGCGAGCGACTTGGAACTTGAGCAATTGACGCAACGCGGGCGAAGCCGCACGCGCGCGCAAGTCGTGGGCGGTGAGACCGGCGGCAGCCATTTCGTTTTCGGGCAGGTAAACGCGGTCTTTGAGAATGTCTACGGCCAGGTCTTGCCAGAAATTGGTGAGTTGCAACGCCGTACAAATCGCGTCAGACAATTCGTCGAGTTGGGGTTGGCGATAATCGAAAAGGCGCAGGATCAAACGGCCTACGGGATTGGCTGAACGGGTGCAGTAATCGAGCACTTCAGAAAAATTGGCGTAACGCCGCTTCGTCACGTCTTGCTTGAAGGCCGAGAGCAAATCACTCAGCAAGGACTTTTCAAGCTGCAACTCTTTCACCGTATGCGCCAACGCGATGAAGATCGGATGCGTCGCGCGGCTTTCGTAACATTCGTCGAGTTGCGCTTGCCATTCGTCGAGTTGGCGCAAGCGGGTGGCTGGTTCGTCATTGCCTTCATCAGCGAAGTCGTCGGCGGTGCGGGCGAAAGCGTAAATCGAATAAACGTGCTGACGCTTCGCTTTCGGAATCAGCAGCGAACCGACCGGGAAGTTTTCGTAATGAGCGCGCGCAAGTTGCTCGCAATGCGCAAAGGCTTGCGTGAGCGAATCAGCAGGCATGGATTAGTTCTTGGGCTTTTGGGCCGCAGTTGTGAGAAAGACCCCGATGAAGACGATGCCGATACCTACCCAAACAAGCATGCCGCCGCCGCCTTTTCCTTGTGTAAACGCACCATAAGCTGCAATGAATAAGCCGATGACAGAGATTGCAATCGGAAGAAATTTGTTCGTTTTGTTTTCCATGGTTAGTCCGTTAGGTATGGTGAAGGTACGCATTGCTCGTGGCACAAGATGCCATCTTGTGCCACAGCGGATGACTCAATATCCGCCTGCTGGTTCAGCGCGTTCAATCGTCAATTCGCCCTTGCGCCACTTAACGAAATCGTCGCACATCGTGGCGGTCGCCGTAGCGCCGATGCGCGTGACGCCTGCGTCAATCATCTCTAACGCCGCCGCTAAGGTGCGTACTCCGTGCGCGGCTTTGACTTGAACTTTCTCGCTCACGTTCGCGCGCATCAGCTTGATGTCGGCCACCGTAGCGCCGGTCGGCGCAAAGCCCGTAGACGTTTTGACCCAATCGGCTTTGGCGGCTTCGCACAGTTGGCAAGCGGCGATTTTTTGTTCGTCGGTCAGATGGGCGTTCTCGAAAATGACCTTCAGCTTGACGTTGCGCGCGTGCGCGAGATCGCAAATGGCTTTGACTTCGCGCGCGACGTAATCGGTGTGGCCCGAACGCAGTTGGCCGTAATTGATGACCATATCGAGTTCGACTGCGCCGTCGTCAATGGCTTGTCCGGCTTCAGCGAGTTTGGTTTCGATGGTTGAACTGCCGTGCGGAAAGCCTACGACGGTGCTGACGACCACATCGGAATCTTTGAGCAATTCTGCCGCGAGTTTGACGTGATAGGGTTTCACGCAAACGGAAGCCGCGTGATATTGCGCCGCGATTTTGCATCCGGCGGCGACGTCGGTTTCGGTCAATTGCGGTTGCAGCAAAGAGTGGTCAATGGTTTTGGCAAATTGTTCGTGCGTGATGGTTGCGCTAGATAAAGTCACTGAAAGGGTATCTCCTGAATTTTTTTATTTGGCTTGCTGATGCGCCCAGACGGCAGCGCCCATCAAGCCTGCGTTGTTGCCCAGCGTAGCCGGTACGATTTCATAAGCTTCGGGGTCGGCTAACACCGCACGTTCTTTCACCGTGCGGCGAATCGGCGCGAAGATTAAATCGCCCGCAGCCGCGACGCCTCCGCCGATGAT
Source organism: Acidobacteriota bacterium (assembly GCA_013140935.1). Taxonomy (GTDB): domain Bacteria; phylum Acidobacteriota; class Blastocatellia; order RBC074; family RBC074; genus JACPYM01. The sequence continues at coordinate 809 of JABFSD010000577.1, read as the reverse complement.
GATGCGGCGTGGAGTCAGCGCGATGATAACGTTGGCGATGCCGTAACCAATCGCGGCTCCGGCGGTTTCATAAATCTCGCGCGCTATGTCATCGCCCGCCAGCGCCGCCTGACAAACCAGTTCGGGCGTAATCAAATTCAAATCGTCTTGGCACATCGCGGTGATGCGGGTCGTCGCGCCTTGCATAACGGCTTTGACTCCCGCCGCCTCAATCGCCGGGCCGGAAGCCATCGCTTCGATGCAACCGCGACTGCCGCAATTACAACGCGGGCCGTTCAGGTCAACGCTGATGTGTCCGAGTTCGCCCGCCGCGCCGCCGATGCCCAGATAAAGCTCGCCGTTCAAAATCAATCCGCCGCCGATGCCGGTGCCGAGCGTATAAAGCGCACAACTGTCTACGCCGCGACCTGCGCCGAACTTCCATTCGCCCATCGTCGCCGAACGCGCATCGTTGAGAATGGCGACAGGCAATCCGGCTTGCTCTGACAACTCGGCGCGAATCGGTACGCTGCGCCATTGGCCGGGCAGGTTAGGCAGAAAGAGCGTGAGGCCGTGTTCGAGATCGAGCAAACCGGGAATGCCTACGCCGATGCCGCCGATGTCGGGTTTCTGCTGGCCGGATTGGGCGATGATGTCGAGCGCGAGTTGGGCCATGCGCGCGATGACGGCGTCGTGGCCTTCGTGCGCATCGGTGGGAATCGAAGTCGCGTGGGTGATTTCACCGGTGTCCAGATTGACGAGCGCGGCTTTGATATTCGTGCCGCCTAGATCAATGCCGATTTGCAAAGGTGATTGGGCCATAGTTGGGA
>JABFSD010000296.1 GCA_013140935.1 Acidobacteriota bacterium | reverse complement strand
AGAAAGATACGCGCACCTCAGCGAGCCGTGCGGATGAATACATTCGCAATTTTCTGGAAGGCGAGTCATTGCCGAGCGCAGAGAACGAACTCGCGTTGCATCAACAATTCCTGCCGGGCATCACGCTCGCCGAAGTGAACAAGCTCGCCAAAGAATGGTTCCCCGAACAGAACCGCCTCGTCGTTGTGACGGCTCCGCAAAAGGCCGGATTGGTGATGCCTGACGAAGCCAAACTCTCCGCCGTCATCAAAGCCGTGCCGACGAAAGAACTCAAACCTTATGTAGACACCGTGGCGAGCGCGACCTTGCTTGAAACGCCGCCTGCGCCGGGCGCGATTGCCAAGACCGCCGTGAAAGAATCGGTGGGCGTGACCGAGTGGGAATTGTCGAACGGCGTCAAAGTGGTGTTGAAACCGACTACGTTTAAGGCGGATGAGATTCTGTTTCGCGCGACGAGTCCGGGCGGGACTTCGCTGGTGAGCGATGCCGATTTCGTAACGGCCAATGCCGCGTCGCAAGTGATTGCGGCAGGCGGCTTGGGGAAATTCAGCGCCACCGACTTGCGCAAGATGATGGCGGGCAAAGTCGCTGGAGCGAATCCATTCATCGGCGAGTTGGAAGAAGGCTTGAACGGCAGCGCCGCGCGCAAAGATTTAGAGACGATGTTTCAACTGATTTATTTGCGCTTCACTCAACCGCGCGCCGACGCCGAAGTGTTCAAGGCGATGACGGGGCAAATGAAAACGATGCTGGCGAATCAAGCGGCTGCGCCTCAATACTCGTTTTTCGAAGCGTTCAATTTGGCGCGTTATCAAAACCATCCGCGCCGCCGTATGACGAATGCTGCGATGATTGACGAATGGAATCTCGACAAGTCGCTCGCGTTTTATCGAGATCGTTTTGCCGATGCGAGTGACTTTACGTTCGTATTCGTCGGCAGCTTTGACCTCGCTACGATCAAGCCGCTGGTTGAACGCTATCTGGGCGCGCTGCCTTCGCTCAAGCGCAAAGAAACTTGGAAAGATATCGGCGTGCGTCTGCCGACCGGCGTGATCGAAAAGCGGGTCGAGAAAGGCGTCGAACCGAAAAGCCAGGCGGCGCTCGTGTTCAGCGGGACGCTTGAATACAACGCCACGCAGCGCGTCGCCTTGTCGGCGATGGCTGAGATTCTAGGTACGAAACTGCTCGAAACGATTCGAGAAGAATTGGGCGGGACTTACAGCATCAACGCGAGTCCGAGTTTTCAGAAAAATCCTGCGCCGGAATACTCCGTCACGATTCAATTCGGCTGCGCGCCCGAACGCACCGACGACCTCATCCAGCGCGTCTTGCAGGAAGTCGAAAAACTCAAAGCCGAAGGCCCGACCGAAAAACAGTTGCAGGTGCAAAAAGAAAAGATGATGCAGAGCTATGAAGCCAGCACCCAGCAAAACGGTTACTGGCTCAATCAACTGACGGGCAAATATCAAAACAACGAAGACCCGGCGGAGTTGTTAGGCGTGCCTGAGTTTTATAAAAAGCTCGACGCAACGGCGATTCAACAGGCGGCGAAGAAATATCTCAATACTGCCAACCTGATTAAGGTGACGCTGTTTCCTGAGAAGAAGTAAACTACCGATAGTGAATTTTTCAGAGGTGTCTTTATGAGTGCTTTAGCTCAAGCAATAGAAGTGATCGAATTTCCTGAAAGCGACGGTGAACCTATGGCCGAAACCGAACGCCACGCGCAGTTGATGATTGATTTGCGCTTCGCCTTGCAACGCCGCTTCAGCGAAGCGCCTGACGTTTACGTCGGCATCAATATGATGATGTATTGGGACAAGCACGACGTAACTAAAAGCAAAGCGCCGGATGTGTTCGTCGCGTTCGGTACGCCCAAGACGCCGCCGCGCCGTATCTGGCAGACCTGGGTCGAAGGCAAAGCGCCCGACGTGGTTTTCGAGATTTCGTCGCGCAAGACCTGGCGCGACGATATGTATGAGAAGTGGCAGCTTTATGCGCGGTTGGGCGTGCGCGAATACTTTCTTTATGACCCTGAATACGATTATTTGCCCGAAGCCTTGATGGCTTGGCGTTTAGCCGACGACGGACAGTTTTTTCCGATCCCTTACGACGACCGATGTGTCCGCAGTGAAGTGCTGGGACTGGAACTGTGCGACACCGGGGAAACGCTCAGGTTGCGCGACGGGCAAACGGGTGAGTTGTTGCCGACTATCGCCGAAGAGACGGCGGCGCGGCAGGCGGCGGAGTTGCGCATCGTGCAGGAGTCTCATGCACGGCAGGCAGCGGAGTTGCGCATCGTGCAGGAATCCAACGCTCGTCAGGCTGCCGAAACTCGTGCCGCACAACTGGCGAATCAATTGCGTGCCGTCGGAATAGAACCGGAAGCATAAGCTCGTTCGCCACAAATCATCACAAAGGCTCAAACATGAAACTCGGAATCGTCAGCGCAGCCTTGCCGCAACTGTCTCTAGCGGAACTCGCCATGTGGTCAGCGGCGAACGGCTTCGAAGCGTTGGAATTGATGTGCTGGCCGTTGAGCAAGGCCGAGCGCCGCTACGCCGGAGTCACGCACGTTGACGTAGTTGGTTTCACTGCCGCGAAAGCCGCTGAAGTCAAAGCCATTGCAGCGCAACATCACCAACTCATTACGGGTTTGGGTTATTATCCGAATCCGTTAAGCGCAGATTTGGCGCAGCGTGAATATGTCATCGCGCATTTGAAACAAGTCATCGTCGCCGCCGAGATGCTCGACGTGCCGGTCGTCAACACCTTCATCGGACGCGATCAATACAAAACCGTAGAAGCCAATCTCGAAGAGTTCGCGCGTGTCTGGCCGCCGATTATCAAGTTCGCCGCCGTGCATCACGTCAAGATCGCCATCGAAAATTGTCCGATGATTTTTAGCGACAACGAATGGCCGGGCGGACACAACCTAGCTTATGCACCTTCTATCTGGCGGCGGATGTTCGAGATTATCCCGGATGAAAACTTCGGGTTGAATTTCGACCCGTCACATCTGGTTTGGCAGATGATTGATTACGCGCGAGCCATTCGTGAGTTCGGTTCGCGCATCTTTCACGTACACGCCAAAGACCTTCAGATTGACCGCGAACAGCTTTACCAACGCGGCATCTTGTCGGCCGGAATGGGTTGGGAAGTTCCGCGTCTGCCGGGCCTGGGCGATGTCGAATGGAATCAGTTTTTCAGTGCGTTGTATGCGACCGAGTATGATTACGCCGTGTGCATCGAACACGAAGATCGCGGCTTCGAGAAAACCGAAGAGTTGGTTAAACGCGGCTTTCTGATGGCGCGCGATGTGTTGCGGCCCTTTATTCATTAGTTCTGTTCGCGTGAGTGAACGCAGAAACCGTGCTGTGCTAAAGTTTGTTCGGAGGTAAGCCTTATGGTTGCTCAAGCAGTTGATTATCTGGCGATGATTCGCGCGATGCCGCCAGGTACGGTGGCTATGCTTAATTACATAAGTTGGGCCACGTATGAAGCCTTGCTCAAGGCTTTGGATGAACAGCCGCGTTATCGTTTGAGTTACGACGAAGGAAGGTTGGAAATTATGACGGTCTCAGCCGAACACGAGAAACCCGCCGGATTGCTGCCGCATTTGATTTTGGTTTTGGCCGAAGAGATGGATGTGGAATTTCTGAGTCTCTGGTCAACTACGATGCGCAAACAGAAAAAAGCCAAAGGGGCTGACCCGGATGATTGCTATTACTTCAAAAATTTCAAGAAAGTCGCCCAAAAGAAACGCATTGATTTAATCGTTGATCCGCCGCCGGATTTGGGCATTGAAATTGATGTGACGAATCGTTCGTTGAGCAAATTCCCCATCTATGCGGCGATCGGCGTGCCGGAGTTTTGGCGCTACTATCGCGATCAAATGTGGTTCTACGGTTTGGTTGAGTCAGAGTATCAACCCGTTACTTACAGCGTTCGCTTTCCGTTTTTTCCCCCTGAGACGGTTACGGTTTTTTTGCGCAAGGGCGCTTTGGAAGGAACGGTGTCTATGGTGAAAGAATTTCGGAAGTGGGCGCAAACATAAACCGTAGTTGTTCACGATTGTGCCAAAGTTCGATTGGAGGTAGGAGTTATGGAACAGACCATTTCATTGGAAATGACGGGCAGCGAAGCGAAGCCGTTGAGCGCCGTCCTGGAACATGGGAGATGATGCTCAATGTGGAAAAGGTTTCTGGAGATATTCGCTAACCGAGCGACTCTCGTGCGACACCACGAGGCGTTGGCAAAAAGAGTGAATGAACAAGCGCAAGAAATCGCGCGACTGACCGACATCGCGCAACGATTGGAGTTTGAGTTGCAACGTCTCAACGACAGGATGGATCACTCGACGCAGCGCGAAACATTGGAGCGCGAAAAGTTGTTGCTCACAGTCGAAAATCAATTGCTCAAAACCGACCGCCAGTTGCCGCCGCTAGACCACGACCAGGAAAAGCAATAAGCCGCTGCGTCTTGACCCGTATGCCCAACCCTATCATCGGTCAATCCATCCCCCGCAAAGAAGGCCGCGACAAAGTCACTGGGCGCGCGCAATACATTGACGATCTCGTCTTGCCGGAAATGCTGTATGGCGCGACGGTGCGTTCAAATGTTGCGCGCGGACGCATTCGTCAAATCAACTTTGCCGAATACATTCCGTGGCATGAATTCACCATCGTCACTGCCGCCGACATCCCTGGTGCCAACGTCGTAGCTCTCATCCTCGACGATCAGCCTTATCTCGCCGACGGGGAAGTCAATCATCCCGAAGAGCCAATTTTGTTGCTCGCGCATCCTGATAAGTACTTGCTCGAAGCCGCGCGGCGCGCCATTACCTTCGACATCGAACCGCTGCCGGCCATCTTCACGATGGATGAATCGCTCGATCAGACCGAAATCGTTTGGGGCAAGGATAACGTTTTCAAAACCTACTTGATGAACAAGGGCAATGTTGACGCCGTGTGGCGGCAACTTGATTTGGCCGACTTGATCGTCGAAGGCGAATACGAGACTGGCGCGCAGGAACAGCTTTATATCGAGAACAACGGCATGCTCGCCGTCGCCAATGCTGACGAAGGCGTAACGGTATGGGGTTCGATGCAATGCCCTTATTACATTCACAAGGCGCTGTTGAAACTTTTCAGCAACCTGTCGCCCGAAAAGATTCGCGTGATTCAAACCGTCACGGGCGGAGGCTTCGGCGGCAAGGAAGAATATCCGTCGGTGATTGCCGGTCACGCGGCCTTGCTGGCGTGGAAGTCGGGCCAGCCGGTCAAGCTGGTGTATGACCGCGCTGAAGACATGGCGGCGACGACCAAGCGGCATCCTTCGCGTACGCGGCATCGCACGGC
>JABFSD010000697.1 GCA_013140935.1 Acidobacteriota bacterium | reverse complement strand
AGCCGATAGACCTTGCCGTCACGATGGCGCAAGGCTTCGTCAACGATGGCGGCTACGGCGGCGTCTTTCAGCCACAGCGTCCCGAACTGTGCGCCGTCCAACACTTCTTCAAATTTCTTAAACCAGCGACGATGGTGTTTGAGTTTTTCTTCGGCGACGGCTTCAGGGTCAGGCAGCGTTCCCGGCGGAGAGATCGCCGCCCACCGCAACAAGGTCATTTCTAGTTGCTTTTTCTCAACGCGCCACTCCTCGATGACTGATTTAGGCAACGAACCATCCAGCCGGAACGTGACGAACAACGTAGCTTCCGGCGGCTGTATGTGCGGCAGATTCCGCCCGTAATACTCTTTGTAATCGTATTGATTCATAGCGAAACCTCGCGCAACGGTAGCGCAACTTCGCTAAAGTTGCGTTGGTCACGATGCGAATATTTATGCGGAACGGACAGCTCTGCAAGCCAACACAACCAGCCCAGCGTGCGCGTAACAATCAATGCGTTAAATGCCAGGCGACGCAACTTTGGCGAAGTTGCGCTACCGTCGCAACCGTACCGCAACCTCGCCAAGGTTGCACCGGTCACGTAGCGAATATTTATGCGGAGCGGACGGCTCCGCAAGCCAACACATTCAGCCCAGCGTGCGCGTAACAATCAATGCGTCAAATGCCGCGCGACGCAACTTTGGCGAAGTTGCGCTACCGCAGCAACAGTAGCGCAACTTCGCCAAAGTTGCGCTGGTCACGATGCGAATATTTATGCGGAACGGACAGCTCTGCAAGCCAACACATTCAGCCCAGCGTTCGCGTAACAATCAATGCGTCAAATGCCGAGCGACGCAACTTTGGCGAAGTTGCGCTACCGTTGCCGCCGTAGCGCAACTTCGCCAAAGTTGCGTTGCTGATCAAGCGAACCATTGATTCAAAGGCGAGCCTGACAAATACTCCGCCGCGCGGTATCAACCGTACCGCAGCAAATTCTCGCTACGTGAAGCTACGATTGCCATAGGGGAACGCATGAACGAGCAATTCCAATACGATGTGTTTATGAGCTACGGCGCGCACGACCGGGGCGAAGCGCGCGCGTTGGCCGAGCGGTTGCGCCGCGATGGGCTGCGCGTGTGGCCCGGCGTATTCGATGACGCAGCTTCTGACAAAAACCAGCAAGCTGCGGGACTGGAGCAAGCGCGGACGCTCGTGCTGTTGCTGTCGCAGCACGCTACGGCGGCGGAGTGGGTGACGTTCGAGCAGCATGCGGTTCGCTTCCGCGACCCGCTAAATCAGTTGCGCCGACTCGTACCCGTGCGACTGGACGACGCCGAGATGCGGGACGCGCTCAAGCCATTCGCGTATGTGGATTGGCGGCTGCGCTCTGAGGAGCAGTACGCACGGTTGTTGGCCGCCTGCCGTCCGGCGGCTGCAGAAACGGAGCGCGTGCCCGAACAGAAAGCCGAAATACAATCAAGCAAAGTTTTCAAAGGGCACACTGGCAAGGTTTATGGAGTTGCAGTTACACCAGATGGTCAGCACGTTGTTTCTGGTTCTTCAGACAATACAGTAAGAGTCTGGGAGTTGAGTTCAGGTCGCTGTCTCAACACACTCGAAGGTCATACTGGTTCCGTATATGGAGTTGCAGTGACGCCAGATGGCCGCTTCATCATCACGGGATCTGCTGACAATTCTGTGAGCGTGTGGGGGCTTCGTTCTGGGCGTTGCCTCGCCACTTTGAAAGGCCACACTGGTGGTGTGTATGGAGTGGCGATGACACCGAATGGCAAAAATATCCTCTCGTGTTCTCGAGATGAAACTGTTCGGGTTTGGGAGTTTGATACTGATCGAAGACTCGCTACGATTTCAGCGCATTATGATGATGTGTACGTGGTGGCGGTCACACCTGATGGTCGGTGCGTAATTTCTGGCTCGGAGGATAGTACCGTGCGAGTGTGGGAGCTAGATTCCGAGCGTTGTCTCGCTACGCTCAGAGGGCACACGGGATCTGTTTGGGGATTGGCAGTAACGCCAGATGGCCGGTGCATCGTATCCGGCTCTGAGGACAAAACGGTGCGAGTGTGGGAACTAGATTCCGAGCGCTGTCTCGCTACACTTGAAGGACACACCCATAGCGTGAATTGCTTAGCAGTTACGCCGGATGGTCGGCGTATCGTCTCTGCTTCTGCTGACAATACAGTAAGGGTGTGGGATCTCTTTTCTGGACGATGTCTCACTACACTCGAAGGCCACATAGATCATGTACGTACTGTGGCAGTTACGCCGGACGGGCGATTTATCATCTCTGGTTCAGCGGATGAGACCATTCGAGTGTGGGAGATGCCGCCATATGACGAGCAACTTGCCAAGTCTGAGGCTGCACATTACACCAACGCCAAAGTGCTGCTGGTGGGCGACAGCGGCGTTGGCAAATCGGGGTTGGCGTTGCGGCTCACCGAAGATCGCTTTGAGCCGGCTATCTCGACCGATGGTGCGAAGGTTACGCACCTCTCTGACGAATGGGCTACACGAGTGAAACTGCCGCACGATGCCAGCACGCGCGACATCGAACGCGAAATCTGGCTGTGGGATTTCGCTGGGCAATCTGATTATCGGCTGGTTCATCAGCTTTTCATGGACGAGACCGCGTTGGCGGTGCTGGTCTTTAACCCGCAAGCCGACAATCCGTTTGAGGGGCTGGGCCAGTGGGATCGTGATTTGCAACGGGCGGCGCGACGGCCTTTCAAAAAGTTGCTGGTCGCGGGGCGGTGTGATCGCGGTGGGTTGATGGTCAGCCGCGAAGGCATTGAACGTTTCCGCGATGAACGCTCGTTCGCCGTTTATCTCGAAACCAGCGCGCAAACGGGAGCGGGTTGCAACGATTTGCGCGAGGCGATCATTCGCCACATTCCCTGGGACGAGATTCCGTGGACGGCTTCGCCGCACATCTTCCGGCTGCTCAAGGAAGAGATCGTCAGGCTCAAGGACGAAGGCAAAGTGCTGTTGCGGGTGGGCGAGTTGAAACAGCAACTCGAAATGCGGTTGTTGGAACAGGCTTGGGAAAAAAGAAGCTCCGCACCTTCTACAAAGCAGCCGGGGGCGGCTGCGTACCCAGCGGCTGCGTTCCCAACTGAAAACTTCACGCTCGAAGAGTTGCGCGCCGTGGTCGGATTGCTGGCTGGCCCCGGCGCGGTTTGGCAATTGGAGTTCGGCGATTTCGTCTTGCTGCAACCCGAACGCATCAACGGTTATGCCGCCGCCGTGATACGCAAGGTGCGCGCTCACCCAGACGAGTTGGGCAGCATCCGCGAAGCCGACGTACTCGACGGCGCGCTTGATTATCAGGACATGCAGCGGCTGCCGCGCGACGAAGAGCAGATCGTCTTGCGGGCGATGCACCAGACTTTCGTTGACCACGGGCTGTGTTTGCACGAAGCCTCAGAGCTAGGTTCGCTGCTCGTCTTCCCGTCCTATTTCAAACGCGAACGACCCGCGATGGGCGATCATCCGGCGGCGCTGGTGACATACAATTTCAGCGGGATGCTGGATGAGATTTACGCCACGCTGGTCGTGCGGTTGCATCACACGACGCAATTCGAGAAAGACCAACTCTGGCGCTTCGCCGCCGATTTCAAGACGCCCGCTGGGCAGCGCGTAGGGCTGAAGCTGACGCGCAAGTCAGAAGGCGCGGGCGAACTCACCGTCTATTGCGCGCCGGGCGTGGCGGTCGAGACGCAGGTCAATTTCATCCGCTACGTGCATGACCACCTGCGGGCGAAAGACCCCGACGTGTTGCGTACGCGCCATTACGTTTGCGGCCAATGCGGCACGCCCGTGACCAATCACGAAACGGTGCGCAAGAAACTGGCCGACGGGAAGAAAGAAATTGTTTGCGTTGATTGCGAGCAGCGCGTGCCGCTGTGGGATTTGATCGAACAGAAATTCGCTTCGGAAGAGACGCAAGCCGTCGTGCGCGCGATGGACGAACAAGCCCGCCGCGCGATTGACAACGAGAGCCGCGAATTGATCCTGCTCGGCCACGCCTTCGCGATTGCGGGCGAAGCGGGACAACTCTTTCGGCCTGTGGCGAACTCTGATTGGGGCATTGACGGCGAGATCGAATTCAAAGACCACGAGGGCAATGCCAGCGGACAGCGCGTTTACCTGCAACTGAAATCGGGCGATTCCTATCTGGAACAGCGCAAGGACGGACGCGAAGTCTTCAAGCTCAAGAAAGCGCGCTGGGCTGACTATTGGACTGCGCAGGAATATCCGGTGATGCTGGTCATTCGCACTTCAGACGGCGTGATTCGCTGGATGAACGTGACCGACTATTTGCAGAAGCAGGACAAAGCCGCAAAGCAGATCGTCTTTGACGGCGAACCGTTCACGGCGACGAATTTGTGGCGGATGCGGGAGCGGCTGTTGCGATGATGGCTGTTAAGCGGCCTGTAGCTCGGTTTGCCAGTGCTGCGCGCGTTCGCTTAACCGTTGCGCCAGCGACGGCCAATCTTGCAGCGTCGCGGATCGAAATCGGCTCCGTTCGGCCAGGTCAACGTATGAACTTCAGGATCGAGTCGTATCTGATTGAAGATCACCAGATCGCGCAACGGCAGATAAAGCTCGCCCTACAGCACGGGGTCGAAATAGATAATCGGTTGCGGGTGTCGTTGCATGCTTCCGGCTGAGGAAAGACGCCGATGCCAATATACCGCCTTGCCCGTCAACCCTTTGAATAACGAACCCGTCAAACTTTTCCGTTCTTCTGACATAAAACCTTAATTTGTGCTTTTTGATTTGCAAGCGCCAAAAGGCACACATGAAATCAAATCACCGCCGCCTTCTTGTCTTCCTTCGTGCGGCTTCGTGGACGAAACTCACTTGATGATCGGCGTCACAATCACTTTGCGGAAGAAAACCGTTTCGTGATCGCCTTGAATCATGATCGGGCCGGGTTCGGCTTCGCGGCTGTCGAGCGCACCGCCGGTGATGCCTTCGATGACGATGTTGTCGTGGACTTTTTGTCCGTTAAGCCAGACCGATAAACGATTGCCGATGATGATGGCTTCCATCATTTGCCATTCGCCGACGGGCTTGCTGGCGTTCACTTTGGGAGCGACCCGCGAATACAGCGCCATGTGTCCGTGAGATTCAGCGGGCTTGCCGAAATCATCGAGTACCTGCAACTCATAACGTCCGCGCAAATAGATGCCGCTGTTGCTGCCTTTCTCGACTTTATATTCGCACTGAATCTTGAAATCCTCGAAGCGATGCAGCGAGACGAGGTTGTTGGCTTGGGGTTCGTTGGTCATTACGCCGTCTACGAGATTCCAGCCAAGCGGTTTGTCTTTCACCGAACCTTGCCAACTCGCCAAATC
>JABFSD010000012.1 GCA_013140935.1 Acidobacteriota bacterium | reverse complement strand
CGTCAGGACACAGCCCGATTTTTTGATAGCCCGTACCGATGCGCGCCTCATCGCTCATCACGCGAAGGTCGCAGGCCAGCGTCAACCCGCAACCCGCGCCTACCGCCGGGCCGTTAATCGCGGCGATGACCGGCTTGTCGCAACCCGTCACGGCCAGCACCCAGCGGCCTACCCAATGCAAATCGTCTAGGCGTTCGGCGCGCGACTTGGAACGTGCGTCGCGCATCGCGGCTACGTTGTCGGGCGAGAGTTCGAGGCCCGCGCAAAAGCCGCGTCCCGCGCCCGTGATGACGACGACACGCACCGCGTCATCGGCGCTGGCTTCGTTGACAGCCTGCGGCAACTCTTCGGCGAGTTGCGAGTTCACCGCATTCAGTTTTTCAGGACGGTTTAACGTAATCGTCCGCACGCCTGCATCATTCGTTTCGCACAATAAATGTTGATAGCTCATCGTCACTCTCTTTCAGAATTTGACCTGCGCCAGTACGGCTTTGCCTTTGGCGTAAATCGTCACCACAAACAAATTGTCATAGTCACTGTCGGCAATCGTCACCGTTTGCGGCACGCCCAGCTTCGTGATGAGCGCGGGCACAGAGTTGGAATGGCCTACGATCAACGCGGTCTGTCCGGCGTTTTGCGCAATCTTGTCGGCGTAATTTTTCAGCGTCACCGGACTCAAACTCGAACCCGTCATGCCGCCCGCAGGGTTTTGCACCGTCTCGACGTTGATCTCACTCGGCGTCAATGCCAACGCCTGTGCCAGCGGCGCGGCGGTTTGTTTCGTGCGTTGAAATTGCGACGTATAAATCGCGCCGATATTCGCTTTCGCCAACACCGTGGCTAATCGTTTCGCCCGCGCGTGGCCGATGTCAGACAACTCGGCATCAGTCGCGTTCGAGACCTTTTCAGCGTGGCGTACCAGAAAAACCGTCGTCACTTTGAACGGCGCGTAAGCCGTCGCCGCCGAGCCGAAAACCAAACACAACGCCGCGCAAGCCCACAGCCGTCGCATCAAACTTTTCATCGAGATTGCTCCTTGAGGGAAATTGATGCGCGCACACTACACCATTTCATTGGGTTCTAAAATTTGCCGCCTTCGTTTACGCGACCTATACTCAAGCCTCGTTCACATCATTCATCATCACGAGTTTTCAATCATGCATTTCACGTTTACTACCGCAGGCGAATCGCACGGACGCGCACTCATCGGCACTATCGAAGGGCTGCCAGCGGGCTTGCCCATCAGTCTCGATTTCATCAATCACGAATTGTGGCGGCGGCAGCAGGGTTACGGACGCGGTGGACGCATGAAAATCGAAACCGATCAGGTGCAGATTCTTACCGGAGTCCGTCACGGCGAAACGCTCGGCGGCCCCATCGCGCTGATGGTCGAGAACCGCGACGCGGGCAACTGGGGCGAAGTCATGTCAGTCACCAAACCCGCAGTGCCGCTCGAACGCGACCGCAAGGTGATTCGTCCGCGACCCGGCCACGCCGATCTCGTAGGCGGCATGAAATATGACCGGCGCGATTTGCGCGACATTCTCGAACGGGCTTCGGCGCGCGAAACCACGATGCGCGTCGCGGTCGGCGCGATGGCAAAACAGTTGCTCGCTGAGTTCGGCATCGGGCTCGCCAGCCACGTCATTCAACTCGGCGAAATCAAAAGCGCCGCGAGTGACGCGGGCTTCGAGCAGATTCGCGCGTTATATGACGACGACGTGTTGCGCTGTCTCGACAAAGCCGCTGAAGCCGCGATGATCGCGCGTATTGATAAAGCTGGCATCGAAGACGGCGACACGCTCGGCGGCATTTTTGAAATCGTCGCGGCAGGCTGTCCCGCTGGGCTTGGTTCGCATACGAGTTGGTCGAGCAAGCTGGACGGGCAACTCGCGCAAGCCGTCATGTCAATCCACGCCGTCAAAGCCGTAGAGTTGGGCGAAGGCGTCGCCAACGTCGCGCTGCCTGGTTCGCAAGTGCATGACGAAATCACTTATGACGCAGCGGCGCGCACATTCGGGCGTTCGTCGAATCGCGCAGGCGGACTCGAAGGCGGCATGACAAACGGCGCGGAGTTGCGCGTACGCGGCTATCTCAAGCCGATTGCGACGTTGAGAAAAAGATTGAAGAGCGTTCACATCGAAACCAAAGAAGTGCTGGAAGCCGATTTCGAGCGATCTGACGTAACGGCGGTTCCGGCGGCGGGCGTCATCGGCGAAGCGATGGTCGCCATCGTCTTAGCCCAAGCGATGCGCGAAAAATTCGGCGGCGATTCGCTGCGCGAGATGCGACGAAACTTTGAAGGTTATCAACAACAGGTTTTGGAGTATTGAGGCTGATTTGCATCACGGAAATTCGTTTGCTTCAATCGGGCTTCCCATCAAAGTTGCAGAAGGAAAGAATTCAGAATGATTTTGAAAGTAGTGAAATACGGTGATCCGGTGTTGGAAAAAGAAGGCCAACTCGTGACGGAATTTGACGGCAAGTTGAATGAACTGGTCGAGAATATGTTCGAGACGATGCTCGCCGAAAAAGGCGTAGGCCTTGCGGCTCCGCAAATCGGCCAGTCATTGAAACTGTTTGTGATGGATTGCAGCGGCGGCAAAGAACCGAAAGATCGCATCGCGTTTATCAATCCGATTATTCAAGAAACTAAAGACACGCAAGTCGGTGACGAAGGCTGTTTGAGCTTCCCTGATATTTACTTTCAGGTCGAACGCCCGCGCATCGTGACCGTCACGGCCTTTGACGTGAACGGCAAAGAATTCACGATGAACCTCGAAGATTTAGCCGCGCGGTGTGTTTTACACGAAACAGATCATCTTTACGGCAAGCTGTTTACCGACTTCCTCAAAAAGCTCAGTTTCCTCAAACGCGACAAGATCAAAAAGAAAATAGACAAGAAGATCAAATACGGCGAATGGGATTGATCGCAATTCTAAGCCTATGAATGAAGGGCGTGAGGGTTTGACGTTTCAGACCTTCGCGCCCTTCCCTTTTGCAATCATCATTTCGCACGTCAGCCACCTCACGAAAAATAATTTCAAAAACCGCCTGTTTCTTACTTGACACAAAATTTCACCTCGCCTATATTGCGTCCCGTTAACGAAACAACAAAAGCATTTGCCGCGCACATCGCGCGCCAGCAGTCCGAAAGTGAAAACGTAACGCAGGCTCAACACCTACATCTACTTTTTCTGGTTTTTCAGGAGGCAACAATATGTCGTTCAACAAAATCACCATCGTTGGTTATTTAGGGCGTGATCCCGAATTGAAGACTACGCCGCAAGGCACGGCGCTGTGCAAGTTTTCGGTGGCTACGACGGAGCGCAAGAAAGGCGCGACGGGCGAGCAGGAAGAATTGACGACGTGGTTTCGCGTCACCGTGTGGGGACGCCAGGCCGAGTTAGCCAACGAATACTTGAGCAAAGGCCGTCAGGTTTATGTCGAAGGCCGCTTGCGCGTTGAGGAATACACCGACCGCGAAGGCAATACGCGCTCAAGTCTGGAAGTGAACGCGACCGACTTGCAGTTCTTAGGCCAACGCAATGACAACAACGCTCCGGCGGCGGCGGCCAGCGTGCCTTACAGCACGGCTACGAAAAAAGAACCGGTCGCGGTGATGTCACTCAAAGCTAAAACGAAAGTGGCTCCGCGCAAGACCAATCCGGCTTTGGTCAGCATCGAAGAAGACGACGTTCCGTTTTAACGACAACACAAATTCCGCAATGGGCGCCTGAAAAGGCAGAAGTGAATATCCCATCACTCCCCTTCCTCCTCTCGCTCCCATTGCTTCCCCTGCAACGCACAGAGGAGTAGGCAAAAAATGGCAACGCGCATTGGTATAACTACCGACCCCGAAATGCAGCGGCTTTATCTTGAAGGAATGTTTCAGAGCTTAAAGCAATGGCGCATCGAAGCTGGCCCGCTGCCCAAACCGGCGGCGCAACAACGCCAGCACTATCTGGCGACGTGGCGCGGATGCGAAACGTTGCGTGATGACGCCGGTGCGGTGAACGCAAGCTGGTACGTTTATTCATTCAAATACGATGTTCACAAATAGCTCTTAACGGAGAAACGATATGCAAATCGCCTGTCAAAGATTCAGTTGCCAAAAAGCCGTAGAGGTTTGTTACTGGTCGTGCAAGTTTCGCGGCAAGTGCAAAGACTGGCAGAAGGCTCTCACAGGCGAACCCGGACTGGTCGCGATTCAATCGCGCCTGGAATCGGCGGCAGCGAAAACAGGGCGAGCGTTTGACCCGCAAACGCTCGCGTCTCCCGCCCGCGCTAAAAGTCGCACGCATCCTCTGGCAAAAACATCAGGCTCGGATGACCAACCCGCAACGGTCGCCCTGCCCGTGCCAGTGAATCCAAACAAAACTTTGGCCGCAACTGTTGACGCTGCCGCCGCGCATCCCATCAAAAGAAAAGTTATGAATAACACCGAAGACAAGAAACCCGCGAAGCCCGTCACGCGCCCCAAAGCCACGAACGGCGCGTTGTATTTGTTGCTGCAAAAAACCGGCAAGTACAAAGAATTGCGCGAACAGGATTTGGCCGCACAAGCGCCGCTGCTGTTGAAAGACAAAACCCTGCGACTGGTTAAAGGGCAGTTGTTGCGGCCTACGATCAGTTTCACGACCAATGAGGAATAAATGTCATGAGAGCTACACCCCGTTCTCCGCACTTGGAAAAAGCGATTGCGCAAGGCCGCATCACGCTCAACGAACGAACCAAGACCGCCGTCGTTAAAACCGGTTTGGTGAAGGCTTACGAGCAAAGCAACTGGAACAATTTCACCGCGCCAGTGCTTTCCGGTTTACGACGGACCTTGGGATTGAAAGCCGAATTACGCGCACTCGGTTATACGGTGAAAACCGACCATCGCTGACCAAGTTTTTTACGAGTTACTACCGCACACAACACACCAATCCAGCGCCTCTGGCCTCAACGAAGCACCACTCGTTGAGGCCATTTTTTTGTTTCAGCAACACATTGCTTTCAGCTTCTCAATTTGAGAGCATCCGATGAAAAGGAGCCTCAAAGATGCGCATCATCAGTCGAAAAGCTTTGCGAGAGTTTTGGGAACGACATCCGGCGGCGGAAAATCCGTTACAGGATTGGTATCGCATCGTCAGTCACACCGGGTGGAAGAATCTGGCGGAAGCGCGCAGCGACTTCCCCCACGCCGACGCGGTAGGCGATTGCACGGTTTTCAACATCGGCGGCAACAAGTTTCGACTGATTGTTAAGCTACGCTATGCAAGGCAACGCATATACATTCGCAATGTTTTGACGCACCGCGAATATGACAAGGAGAAGTGGAAAGATGACTGTTACGGTTAAAGCAGCCCGCCCAAA
>JABFSD010001129.1 GCA_013140935.1 Acidobacteriota bacterium | reverse complement strand
GGCGTCACGTGGCAAGCAGTGTGTGAAATGTTTTTTGCGCTCTTCCTCATCGCATTGGCGGCGATTGATGCCGAGCATTTTCTTTTGCCCGACGTGTTGACCTATCCGCTTTTTTTATTGGCGTTGGTAGCGAGCGTCTTTTGGGATTTACCTAAACAGACCGTAGACGTTTTTCTCATGCCGCCGCCGATGGACTTTTTGCGCTCGCAAGCCGCGTGGCGCGGCGCATTGATTTTTATTGCGGCGGCTCCGAGTTTGTTTTTGCTCGATTGGCTCGACGATAAATTGTTCGCGCGCTATTTCGTCGAAGAGGAACCCGAAGCGACAGAGGCTTCGCTGGATGAAGCAAATACGAGCGAAGCAACGCTGACGGAAGACGAGGTAGATGAGGAACGCTGGCAAGCCATTGACGCGGCTTGCGCGCGCCAGCGTAAGCAAGTGATTCTCGCTACGTTGGTGGCGGGGGGCTTGTGCGCGCTGGCATGGATGGCATGGCTGTTGCTTGATTACCGCACGCCGAGTTTCACCCTCGAACGCGCGTATGACGGTTTGACGGATGCGGCCTTCGGCGCGTTCGTCGCCGGCGGTGTTTTGTGGCTATTACGCACGATGTATTTTCTGTTGCGTCGCAGCGAAGGCATGGGACTCGGCGACGTAAAAATGATGGCCGGCGTAGGCGCGTTTCTCGGTTGGATCAACGCCTTTTTCACGTTGATGTTCGGCTCGATCTTAGGCGCGGTCGCCGGTCTGATTTTTATCGTAAGCCGTCGCCGCGGCAGGCATACGCCCTTGCCTTTCGGCACGTGTCTGGCAATCGCAGCCTTGCTGCTCTTATTCAATTCTTAACCACCCATGATTCAACTCACCAATGTATCTAAAACCGTCACCAGCGGCAGCGATCAACTCACGATTTTGCAGCCTTTAACGTTGACGATTCCGCGCGGCGAATTCGTCGCCATCACCGGCGCATCGGGCAGCGGCAAGTCTACGTTATTGGGCTTGATCGCGGGGCTGGACGCGCCCACGACGGGCGAGATTTCGATCAACGGCGAGAACCTCACGCGCATGTCCGAAGACCAACTCGCCGTCTTTCGCGGGGCGTATTTGGGCTTCGTCTTTCAATCGTTTCATTTGATTCCTTCGTTGACGGCTTATGAAAACATTCTCGTGCCGCTTGAAATCGCGGGCCTCAAGCAAGCCGCGCAACGCGCGCAAGCCCTGCTCGACGAAGTCGGCCTGCACGACCGCGCGCATCATTACCCTTCGCAACTTTCCGGTGGTGAACAGCAACGCATCGCCATCGCGCGCGCCTTCGCCAACGAACCGCCCATCCTGCTGGCCGACGAACCCACCGGCAATCTCGACTCACGCAACGGCAATCACATTTTCGATTTATTGCTCAAACTCAACCGCGAACGCGGTACGACATTGTTGCTAGTGACGCACGATCAACAACTGGCAGGACTGGCTTCACGGCGCGTGATGTTGCGGGATGGTTTGGTGGCTGAAGATGTGAAGTCGGCGGGATAAGCCGTGTCAATCAGCCCAGACGAGTTCGCCCGCGTGACGTTCCGCTAGCTGGCGCGGTTGTTGCGAAAGCACCATGCGGTCAAAGAGTCTTTCCACTTCATCCGCTGGGTCATCAGTCAACCCCACCAGCATCGGGCCGAATTGATAGCTCAAATCATTGTCAGGCCAAACACGTAACCGTAAGGCTTCGACATCTTGAATTGGTTGAACTAGCGATGAAGTGGATACTTCATTGATAGCAGATTCGAGTTGCCACATCGTCCGTTTGAAATGTTCGCCATCGAAATTAACAAACGCCTGAGCCAGTCGTTCATAGCGATATTCAATGCTCACCGTGCAGAACGATACGGCAGGAGCGCACAACACAACACCCAGGTTGAGCGATTCGCCCGCGACGGGGTCATGCACATATCTGATCACACAGTAGCTGTATTCAATGTCTTTCATAACAAGCTCCGTTGTAATTCGGCTTCCATAGTGTCGCACTGGCTTTGTGCTTCAAACAAGTGCGCGCCCACTGCCTCTGTCAGCGGATGCCAAGCGGCTGGCAACTCATCTTGCAACTGTTCCAGCCGCTGTTTGGTAAGTTGCCGTAAAGTGGTGATGAATGGCTGCCAGTCAAGGTCGCGTCCTTGCAACGCAGGGTGAAAAACATGCTGTGCGCCGATGCCGTGTGCAGAAACCTGCCAGGCGGGAGCCGCTTTCCCCAGGATCGGCAAGAGAAAGCTGAACCCCATTTCAAAGTCGTAGGCGATCAATTGTTGCGACTGAAATGCGCAATTCGGTTTGCGAGCAGTTCGATCCGGGTTCTGTATCAGCAAATCAAACGCATATAGCAGCGTAGCTTGTGTCAGTTCTTCCGTAGTCAGGAACGCGCCGGGAACTACGTTGGTAAAGCCCTGATCGAAGAATTCGCAACCTACGCCCAAGCCTGACCTCACTTGCAACTGATATTGCTTCAGCAAAGCGGAGGCGTTGGCGAGTCGAACAAATCGTTCGCTCAAATTGACCAGCCCCGGAGACGGTGTAAAAAGCCCGAACTCACGGGCTAACAAATTCCCGAAGAATTCATTAAACAAGCTCTTTCCCGTCACTTCCGGCAGACCGACTGCTTTCACCACCATCGTTTGGAAATGGCTGTGGCCGTCGTCGTTGCTATGCATACATTCAAGCACCAATGGATGCGTGCGACCGGCGGTCATCACTTTATGCAATCGTCTGGCTTCCCATATTTTCAAAATGGCACTCCTCTCAACGGCTTATTCAACATTACGCAGGACACAGCGCGTCTTCAATCAACTGGCAAATGATATGGCTCGCCGCGATATGTACTTCCTGAATGCGCGGCGTATCTGTGTGCGGCACGATGAGCGCGAGATCAACCAACGCCGCTGCGACACCACCCGTATTTCCCAACAACCCAATCGTCACTAAACCTTGTTCACGCGCCTGTTTGAGCGCCGCCGTGATGTTCGGCGAATTGCCGCTGGTCGAGAGGGCGAGGGCTACGTCGCCGGGTTGGCCGAGGGCTTTGATCTGGCGCGCGAAAACGTAATCGAACGAACGGTCATTGCTGATCGCCGTCAGCAATGACGTATCAGTCGTCAGCGCAAGTGCGGGCAGCGCCTGACGTTCGCGTCCCATTTTGAAAGCGAGTTCGGCGGCGATGTGTTGCGCATCGGCGGCGGAACCTCCGTTGCCGAAGAGCAATAACTTATGCCCTTCGCGCATCGCCTCAATGATGAGTTGCGCGGCTTCGGCGACTTGCACGGCTTGTTCGGCAAAGAAGCGTTGCTTGGCCGTCACGCTCTCGTGCGCGAGCGCCGCGATGACCGGCAGCATTGCCTCAGTAGGCTTGGGTGACGCTTCCGGCGTCGCGGGTGGATTTTGCATATTCAGGTGATTCGATACGGGGTTCGAGAATTTCGAGCGTGAATTCGGCGCGTCCGACGCGCAGCTTGTCGCCGCTGGTCAAGCGTTCGGGGCCGGTGATTTTGTCGCCGTTGACCCATACGCCGTTGCGGCTTTTGAGATCGCTGACGACGAAACCCGACACGTCGCGCACGATCTCGGCGTGAAAGCGGCTGACGCGGTCGCTCTCGATCACGATGTCGTTGTCAGGACTGCGCCCGATGCGTGTCAGGCGGCGGCGTAACTGGTGCATCGCTCCGCTTTCGTCCGCGTGCAACAAATAGAGCGGATCGCGTGCGTTGTCGTCGCCCGCTTCGGGTTCGAGCGATTGCGTGTCGTCGAGATTGATGGGCAGGTCGGCAATCGTATCTTGCGAACTGCGGCGACTGCTTGGATGTTCGCCTGTATTGCCGCTCGCCGCCTGCAACGCCGCCGTATTCACGAACGCCGTCGGCAAGTCTTTCAAGATGCCTGTGCGGTCGCGGCGCGTCGGCACGATTTCATTGGCGGTGGGTGCCAGCGAATATTTCGCCAGCGAACGCACGCGCTGCACGAGGTAAGGTTGTTCGGCGATGATCTCGGTCAGGTGGCCGCGCACGTCGCGGACTTCGTTGATCTGATCGAGGTATTCACGAATGTCTAGCTTTTCATAAAGCCTGATGCCTACGCCAAACTTGAGCATCGTGCTGATCGCGGTCGTCAGCGAACGGCACGCGATGAAGCCCGCGCGATCCGCCGTGAATTCGGTGCGATTCATCCAGTCGCCGAAAATTACGCTGTTCATCAGCTTGCCGATCACGGGCACGTCCGTACCCAACGGTTTCAACAACGTCCGCAACCAAGTATGCCCCGCTTGTACGTGGCCGATCTCGCGTCCGATGAAAAATTGCAACGCGTCGGGCGGCATTTGGTCTACCAGCGAAGAGGTCACTACGATCAACGGGCGCTGCCACAAGCCCAGCGTGTATATGTTCATCTCAGATTGCCGCTTGACGTAAACCGGTACGTAATCCGCCGACAAGCGTTCTGCCGCTTCATTGGCGATGGCGAAGAGTTCAGGGAACTGCCGCGAACTCACACGCACCAGCGTACCGAACGCCGCGCGATGTTGCAGCTTCACGGTGGCGACGTATACGGCCAGACCCGCCAGCGCCAACGCCATCGTCTTCACCGTCGCCGACCACGTCGTAGGGAAAAACACCGTGAACAATGCGAACAGCGACAGCAAGACGACGAACGTCGCCGACAGCGAGACCAATTCGCCCGCATAGCGATAGTCGCGCAAACGAACCGGACGTAATGGATTTGATATTGCCGCGCTGGGCATTGGGTGAAACCTCAGTGAAAGGGGAGCGACGGCATTATAGCCAAAGCAGGTGAGGGCGAAAGGCGAAGGAATTGAAGGCACCGAATCAAATGAACAAGTCGGGCGAGACGTGAAAGAACTCCGCCAATGACTTGGCGAGTTTTTTGCTGATGGCGCGGTTACCGTTGATAACTTCAGACGCAACGCCACTCGAACCGAACAAGTGAACGATGTCGCGTTGGTGCAAGCCGCGTTGTTCCATCAAAAATTGCAGCATTACAGTCGGCGAACTCGTTCCCATTGGGTAGTGACGATCTTCGAAGTCTTCAATCAGTTTGGTCAACAAGTCGAAGAGCTTGGCTTCTTCGGGCGAGAGGTCGCGCTTCATCATCGGCTCGACAAGGGCGAGTAGGCGTTCGTTTTCGGCTTCTGTTTCAATGGTCGCAGTTTTTGTGCGTAAAGACCTGTTTAACATAGATCACCTTACATCTTCTCCGGCACTTCAATCCCCAACAACGAAAGCCCGAATTCCAGCTTTTGCCGCAGCAGATCAGCAATCATCAACAGCGTAAGTTTCTTCGCTTCATCGGTTTCACTAAGGATGTGGTGGCTCTCGT
>JABFSD010000086.1 GCA_013140935.1 Acidobacteriota bacterium | reverse complement strand
GCCGAACGTCATATTGAATCCGAACGCATCGAACAGAAACAGTGCGCCGTTGCGATGATCGTCATCGCCGATGAACCAGTTCGTGACGGGGGCTTGCGGCGACACGGCCTTGATCGCCGGATGATCGGCTAGCGCCGTCATCGTCGTATAAAAACCCGGATAGGAAATGCCATAAGCGCCTAAGCGTCCGTTATGGTTGGGAATGTTTTTCAATAACCACTCGACCGTGTCGTAAGTGTCGCTCGCTTCATCAATGTCAGTCGGCGTTTTCTTATTCGCGTTGAAAGGCCGCACGTCGTCGAATTCACCTTCAGACATAAACGTACCGCGCACGTCCTGATAAACGAAAATATAACCTTCGGGCGCAAAGCGATGGTTCGGCCCCAAACCGCGTTTGTAATTCTCAGCGCCATAAGGCCCGGCGCTGTAAGGCGTGCGTTCCATCAGGAAAGGATATTTCTGCGACGTGTCTTTCGGCGCATAGACAACCGTGAAAAGTCGCTTGCCGTCGCGCATCGGAATCTGATGCTCTGACTTGGTGTAATTGGCTCTTACGTCATAAGCCGCCAGTTGGGCTTGCGCCCCGTGCGAATCCCAAAGCAGCGCCGCCAGACTCAGGCACAGCGCCAGTCCTGCGGCGAACCGATAAATGCGTTGCATGAAAAACTCCTTGAATGCGGGAAATAGAATGCGGCGATTATAGCCATCCCGATTACGGCGTACAGTGTGCTGAGTTTGAGAATTTTTCGCGGCGTCAGAAAAGTTTGAAACCGTCTTGGACACGCCGCAGTCTTTGCGAGTAACCGCTGAGGAAAACGACGATAGCGATTTCTTCAGAGGGGTATCCTCCTGTAAGCCGCTGCGAGATAGCGCACAAACTCGCAGCGGCGTTTTTATTTCAAGGAAGTGCCTCCACTTGGCTAATCAGGCGGCAACGCCACGCCTGTGCGCTTTCCCAACTCATGCGCAAGTAGCTTGAAATGTTCGTAAACATTTCTAACAGCCTGAATGTGGGCACCTCCCGCGCCATCAGCGGGCTTGAGGTGAAACATCGGTTTGCGTGATTCTTGCGCCAGCGGCATCAGGCTTTGATAGTGTTTGAGCAGCGCCAGACGATGCGGGTCGTTGTTAATTAAAACGCCTGGTTCGCCGGGTTCATCCAGCACATATTTTCGATAGATTTCAGGAATGCGGGCAATCCATCGCTCAAATGCTTTGACTGGCCGGTCAAGCCGCATCGCGTGTTGCATAATGATGTAGCCAGTGGGTTTCATCCTTCCTGAAGGCAATTTCAAATCTGGCGCAGGATTTTTGGCGAGCCGTTCTTCCCATTGTACACGCCATTCGCGCAAACGCGGGCCGAGGTTGCGCAGCCCTTGCAATGAAAACAGGTCAGGCGAAAGCGGGACAATTACGTAATCAGCAGAGATCAATGCTGCGCGGTTGATGGCACCAAGATTGGGGCCAAGGTCTACTAACACTACATTGGCTTGGTGGGTGGTAGCAGCCGCTTGCAAGATACGCCAAAAAGCTGAAATCACCCGAAACGCCCTTTCTTTGCGAGCTAAGCAATCGGGCCATTGCGCTGACAGCTCATCTTCAAAACCGGAGAGGGCCAAGTCGCCCGCCAGCACTGCCAGGCGATCATCAATCTGTTGCAAACGCGGTTGGGCGATGTCTCCTACGCCTTTGAGCAGTGGCTGAACGCCGCCATAAATCGTGTCTGGGTGATCCCCTTCCGGCCAAATTTCTATCATCTGGTCGTCAGTGAGAAAGGCCGCCGTTAAATTGGCTTGCGGGTCTAAATCGGCAGCTAAGACACGGACATTGAGGTCAGCTAGCATCCATGCCAGATGATAAACCAGAGACGTTTTACCTACGCCACCTTTGTTGTTGAAGAAAGCGATGACTGTCTTATCCATTGTTTGCTCGATGAGTTATTTCCTGATGATTACCAACGTAAAAGCGTCTTCGACCATGAATTCCAACGGAGGGTTGCCGTTTTTGTACAGTTCCCGTTGTGCTATTTGAATGCCCAAGCCAAAACGTTGCACATAGCCTAGGTTCTTGAGGGCTTCAGCCAGATTGGGGTTGCGATAATCGGTGATACCGGGTTGCCCGAAGTTTTGTCGCGTGACTTGACCGAAAGGACCACCGGGGCTTTGGATTTCGATACGGTCACTGAACCAATAGATACGCACGGGCGCATTGGTCCCTTCGTAATTGCGGTGCAAAACCGCATTACGTGCCAATTGTTGCAACGCCACCAGCGGAAAGTCTGGGCGCTGTTGTTCGAGTGCTTGTGAAGTGAAATCAGTAGCCACTGAAATATGCGCTTCAAATACGCTGTCGAGTGAGCGCAGAAGGTCAGGCAAGCTGCCGTCAATTTCTTTTTGATCTTTGATCGGGTCGGTCATTTCAGTGCCGTCAAATCTGAGGAATTGGATATACGCTCCCGGCAGAAATTGGCGCGTATCGTTGCCGATAGTGAGCAGCCCCAGAACGGTCGGCTGACCAGGGACGGTGATGAAACGCAGGGATTTCAATTGGTCTTCCACTGAACGCTGATTTTGTTCCAACACATCGAACGAGACCGCGGACGGTAAATAGACGCGGCGAAATTGCTCTAAATCGAAATCATCCAACGTAGCAGCATCAACTGGGCGTAGGTCAAAAGGTTGATCCTTAGTACGACGTTTTTCGCTCAACACTCGCTCATCCTGAGCCGCCGCTTGCGCGCGCCGTGGCCCTACTCTTATCCAAACGCACCCCTTAAATCTGACGGGAGGGGCATCTGCGGGCTGAACCACGATCACCGCTACTTCGCAATGATTGAGCGTATGTTTTTGTACGGTCATCGTTGGAAAAGGAACGATATTGCCATTCGCTCGCATATCAGCCAGCGTAAGCAACAATTTGTCGGTGATCGTCAGACCGGTGCAATTCCCGTTATCATGGATGCCGACGAATATGACACCGGGCAATTGATAATTGGGCAAATCATTGGCGAAGGCACAAATAGCTTGGCAGATCTTATCTGGATCAGAGATTGAAGCCTTTCGCTCAACTCGATCTGATTCCATGTCCTGCAAAAGTTGTTCGAGTTCCTGATTAGTCATAAACCTCCTATTTCTTGCCGTGAGCAGTGTATCACGCGAGGAAATCCTGTAACTCGGCTTCAGTTGGCAATCCGTCCCGTGCCCCGAATTCGCGGCATTGCAACGCGGCGACGGCATTGGCCGCGCGCATCGTGTCTTCGATGCTCAAGCCTTTGCACAATCCGTAAACAAAGCCCGCGCGAAAGGCGTCGCCCGCGCCGGTCGTATCCTTAATCACCGGCGGACGAAACGCAGGCGAAGCGATGAACTGGCCTTCGACATAAGCCAACGCGCCGCGCGAGCCTTGCGTCATCGAAACCAGATCGCAGCCGTATTTATCGTGGATGCGTTTCAACGCCGCTTCTTCATCCATCGTACCCGCCAACTCGTTCGCCAAGCCTTGCGACGTAATCAAACAGTTCACGTGCGGCAGCAATTCATCAATGCCGGGATAAGCCGTGTCTAGATCAATGGTGACAGGCATGTCGGCTTCGTGCGCCCAACGCGCGGCTTGCAAAGCGGCGGGCGTGTCGAATCCGTCAAGGTGCAAGACGCGCGCTTGCGTGATCCATTCGCGGCGCAACTCTTCGGGCGCGATGCGGGTCTTGTCGTCGTGATACCAGAGAATGGTTCGTTCGCCTGAGAACTGTTCGATGATGATGACCGCGCCTTGCGTCTTGGCTCCGACGGCGATCATCACGTGTTCGCAATGTACGCCTTCTTTCGTGAGCGATTCGATTTGCATGCGGCCCTCGTTGTCGTAACCGACCTTGCCAATGTAACTCGCTTTCAAACCCAATCGCTGCGCGCCGACCATGGCCGACGAGACTTGTCCGCCGGTCATTTGATCGTGACTGGTTAGGCGTACTTTGGTGTTGAAGTGCGGGAAGCGTGGGATGGAGACGAGATGGTCTACGGCGTTGAGGCCGAAACCGGCTACGTCAAAGGGGCGGTCGGTGGGTATGTTGAAGGGAAAAGTCATAGCTCGCTGATTATGCACGCCTGCGTTGTCGGGTGAAACTGCACGTTGGTTTCGTCCTGCGGCTCTCCTCATTCATAATTTTGGTATGACGCTCGAAGAAAAACTCGACAGCTTGCCCGTGCAACCCGGTTGTTACATCCACAAAAACGCCAAAGGGCAAATCCTTTACATCGGCAAAGCCAAAAGTCTGCGCAACCGCGTCAGGCAATACTTTCAGGCTTCGCGCCATCTCGACCCCAAGACGCAAGAGTTGGTCGCGCGCATCGTAGATTTCGAATACATCGTCACCGACAGCGAGAAAGAAGCGCTCGTACTCGAATCGAATCTCATCAAGCAGCATCGTCCGCGTTACAACGTAATGCTCAAGGACGACAAGGCTTATCCGCACCTGAAGCTCACGATTAACGAAGAGTTCCCACGCATCAGCAAAACCCGCCGCGTCGAAAAAGATGGCGCGATGTATTTCGGCCCTTACCTGCCGGCTTCGTTAGCCGATAAAACCATCACGCTCATCAACCGCGAATTTCAATTGCGCACGTGTTCAGATGAGGTTTATACGATTTATCAACGCGCCAAACGTCCGTGCATGGAATATCAAATCAAACGTTGTTCGGGGCCGTGCCAGAAAGATTTGTGTACGCCGAAAGAATACGCCGAGACGGTCAATGACGTGCGCCTCTTGCTCGAAGGCAAAGACAAAGAGTTAGCCGATGCGCTGGAAGAACGCATGCTCAAGGCTTCGGATGAATTGCGTTTCGAGCAGGCGGCAAAATACCGCGACTTGCGGCGCACGGTAGTCGCGTTGAGCGAACAGCAAAAGATGCTCACGCAACCCGATCAAGACATAGACATTTTCGGCTATTACCGCGAAGCCCATCAGTTGGCCTTGCAGCTTTTCACCATGCGTGAAGGCCGCATCATCGGTCGCCGTGAATTTTATTGGGAAGACGTGCTGACCGAAGGCTTCAATCCCGGCGAGTTTCTCGGCAGCGTGTTGGAGCAGTATTACACCATCGGCAATTACGTCCCGCTCGAAATTCACGTGCCGGTGGATTGGGAAGACCGCGAGTTACTTGAGCAGGTCTTGACGGAAAAGCGCGGTCGGCGCGTGCGCATTCTCGATCCGCAACGCGGACAGAAACGCGAGATGATTGATCTGGTCGAGAAGAACGCGAAGATCGGATTCGAACAACGCTTCCGCGTCATCAAGATTGATTGGACGAAAGTCTTGAGCGACTTACAGGACTTGCTGGGCTTGCCTGCGCGGCCTTCGCGCATCGAGTCTTTCGAC
>JABFSD010000958.1 GCA_013140935.1 Acidobacteriota bacterium | reverse complement strand
GATAAACCTTACGACAAGTTCGTCACCGAGATGCTGACGGCGAACGCGCCGAATACGAACTGGATGCCCGATGCGGCGGCGAGCGGCTTTCTGACGCGCTGGCACATCACGGGCACGACGATGTACAACGTCAATCACGAAGACACCGCTGACGAAATCATCGTCAACGCTTCGCGCATCTTTCTCGGCATCAACTATCAGTGCATCTCCTGCCACGGTGGCAAGGGCTTTCTCGAAAAAGTCAGTCTCGATCTCACGCCCAAAAAACGCGCAGACTTTTGGGCGATGTCGGCTTTCTTCGGCAAGACGCGCGTCCGCGTAGTCACTTATCAAGACCGTTACACCGTGACCGAAGACGGCGCGGGTTACGACACCAAAGGCTGGAGTCAGGTGCGTTTGCAACGCGACGGCACGGGCGCGATTCACCCGACCTTTAGTTTGTCAGGTGAAAAAGCGGATTTGTCGAAACCGTTGCGCCCGCAATTTGCGCGAATGCTGACGACGCATCCGCAATTCGCACGCGCTACGGTCAATTTGATTTGGAAGCAGTTCTTCGGCCTCGGCATCGTTGATCCGGTTGACTCATTCGACATGGCGCGACAAGACCCGAAAGCGCAACTGCCTCAACCGTGGACGTGCCAGCCGACCAACAACGATTTGCTCAACGCGCTGGCGGCTGATTTCGCGGCGAACAAATTCAGCTTGCGGCAACTGATGCGCACCGTAGCGCGTTCGAGCGCCTATCAACTTTCTTCGCGTTTTGACGGCGAATGGAAAGAAGCCTACACGCCTTATTTCGCGCGGCATTACGTGCGGCAACTGACCGCCGAACAATTGCACGACGCGATTTGCCAAGCCACGCAAGTCTTCGGAGATTACAAACGCAAAGACTGGACGTACGACACACCGCTCACGCCCGTGCGTTTCTGGACGGAAGCCGCTTCGCCCGAAGACATCTCAAACGGCGAAGCGAAAGGATTTTTAAGAACCTTCGGACAAGCCAACCGCGAGCAGTTCGATAGACAACCGGGCGGCTCGGTCTTGCAAGCGATGATGCTGATGAACAATCCGTTTGTGACCAAACGTGTGCAAGCGGCGCAGGGCAGTTTCGTTGAGCAACTCGTGAAATCAAACAAGACGAATGACGAGGTGGTTGAGGCGTTGTACTTGGCTACGTTATCGCGTTATCCGTTGGCAGCGGAGAAAGAATTGGCGTTGTCGTGGTTGGTGAAAGATCGCAAGGAAGGCGCGGAAGATTTGCATTGGGGATTGTTGAACAAGCTCGATTTTGTGTTTAACTACTGACGCTATGGAAGTGCTAACCCAACCCGAACAATCCGTTGTCGCTGAACCGGAAGCACCTGTTGAAGAAAAGGTACTGATCCGCGAAATCACGCTGCGCAATATCCTTTCGTTCGGCCCGCAAACGGAGCCGATTCCATTGCGCGGCTTGAATGTATTGATTGGGCCGAACGGTTCAGGCAAGTCGAATTTGATCGAGGCGATTGCTTTATTGCGCGCGGCCAAAGGCGATCTGTCGCAAGTCACGCGACGCGGTGGCGGCGTCAGGGAATGGATTTGGAAAGGCAATCCTGAAGGTACGGCCAGCATTGAGGCGGTCATTGACCATCCGATTTCACCCATTCGCCACTCGCTGGCCTTCAATGCAAACGAGCCATTTGCGCTGCAAGACGAACGTATCGAAGACGAAGCCGCGCCGCACGAGACGTTTTATTATCGCTATCAAAACGGAGCGCCGGTGATTGCGCCGCACGGCAACGGCGTCACGCCGCTGGCGCCCGAAAGTCTTGAACGCTACCGCTCCATCCTCACGCAACGGCAAGACCCCGATCATTATCCGGTGTTCGCGCAGTTGCTGAACGCTTACGAAAAAATTCGCATTTACCGCGAATGGACGTTGGGTACGAAGACTGTCTTTCGCCATCCGCAGCCTGCCGATATGCGTAATCATTGGTTGGAAGAGGATTGTTCCAATCTCGGCTTGGTACTCAACCGTTTGCGCCGCGACCCGCAAACCAAGCTGGCGCTGTTGGATGCACTGAAAGAGTTGTATCACGGCATTACGGACTTCGATCTGATTGTCGAAGGCGGTACGGTGCAGGTGTTTCTCACCGAAGGCGACTTTACGATTCCCGCTACGCGCTTGTCTGACGGCACGCTGCGTTATCTGTGTTTGCTGGCGATTCTGTGCGACCCCAATCCGCCGCCGTTGATTTGTTTGGAAGAGCCGGAGCTCGGCATCCATCCCGACATTCTGCACAAAATTGCTGAACTGTTGATCATCGCATCTCAGCGCACGCAACTCATCGTGACGACTCATTCGGATTATTTGGTAGACGCCATGAACGAGCGGCCTGAAGTGATTGTGGTTTTCGAAAAATACGAAGGGCAAACCGAAATGAAGCGGCTCGATGAACAAGAGATGGCGGTTTGGTTGGAAACGTATCGCTTGGGTGAACTCTGGACGAGCGGGCAATTGGGAGGTGTGCGCTGGTGAGAGTGACAATCTATGTCGAGGGTGGAGGCGACACCAAGCAGTTGCAAGCACAGTGTCGTAAGAGTTTCAGCACTTTGATTAACCGCGCCGGATTCACGGGACGAAGCCCGGCGATTGTGCCGCGCGGCGGTCGTCGCGCTGCTTACGAATCTTTCAAGACCGATTTGCTTAACCGACGCAGCGAATATGCTTTGCTGTTAGTTGATAGCGAAGACCCTGTAGCCAACCCCGATGAAAACCCTGACAGCGACACCGCGTGGAAGCATTTGAAAAAGCGTGATGGCTGGGAACGTCCTGCGCGCGCCGTCAACGATCAGGCGCAGTTGATGGCGACTTGCATGGAAACGTGGGTGATGGCCGATCAAGCGGCAGTGAAAAGATTCTTCGGCAGCGCCTTGCAAGCAAGCGCCTTGCTGCCGCTGCTCAACCTCGAAGCCAGAGGCCGCCACGAAGTGCAACAGGCGTTGGAACACGCGACGAGAAATTGCGGCAGAGACCGGAGCTACGCCAAAGGGAAGAAGTCGTTTGCGGTGTTGGCGACGCTTGATCCGGCGACGTTGCAACAGCATTTGCCGCACTTTCGGCGGTTAGTGGCGACGTTGAATCGTTGCTTGGCGTGAGAAGGTTGCTGATTGTGAGCCGTCAGCGTGAGTCATAAAATGGCAGCAAGGAGTTAAGTTATGAATTGGCCTATTTACGTTGAAGCACAAAACGGACATTTCACCGCGACGTTGGCGGGCGTACCGAATGTCAGTGTCATTGAGGCGACGCGGGAAGGTGCGATTGCCGCGCTCAGAGCCAAGGTTGATCAGCGTGTGGCAAAGGGTGAATTGCTTTCCATCGAAATCAAGCCACGAGGCATCACCGCTTCGGCAGGCGCCTTTGCTGACGACCCTACGCTGGATGACATTTTTGATGAAGCCTATCGCTTGCGTGACGCTGATCGAGACAGCTTGTCATTTGATCCCGAAGACGGATTACAGGGCGTCTCTGAGCAAGCGGGCGCGTTTGCCGATGACCCGACGCTGCGCGAGATGGTCGGAGAAATTTATCGCTCACGGGATGCTGACCGAGACAGCTTATGATTGCTTTCGACTCGAATATCCTGCGGGAAATCTGGAAGGACAATCCGGTTTTCCTGGCGCGCGCCAATTTGATTCCGCCGGAAGAACAAGCCGTGCCAGCCATCGTGATCGAAGAGGCGCTGCGGGGCAGATTGAATGTCATTCGCCAAGCGGAAGCAGGAAAAGCCAAGGTCAGCCTAACTGAAGCCTACGATATTTTTGTGAGAACAGTTGATGAGATGCGCGGCTACGCTATTCTTTCTTACACGGTGGCCGCCGACCACCAGTTTCAGGAGTGGCGAAAGCAAAAGATTCGCGTGGCGACGCATGATTTACGTATTGCCGCCATTTGTATTGCTTACAACGTCACGCTCGTCACGCGCAATCGTCGTGACTTTGAACGCATTCCTGACCTATCAGTTGAATTTTGGTGACTGCTACAACGCGGAGAGTTGCTATGCCCTACCTTCGAAAGCGCCTTGCTGCCGCCGCCAATCTCGAAGCCAGAGGCCGCCGCGAAGTGCAACAGGCGTTGGAACACGCGACGAGAAATTGCGGCAGAGACCGGAGCTACGCCAAAGGGAAGAAGTCGTTCGCGGTGTTGGCGACGCTCGATCCGGCGACGTTGCAACAACATCTGCCGCACTTTCGGCGGTTGGTGGCTACGTTGAATCGTTGCCTGTCGAAGTGAGTTCGTCGCGTGCGCCTCATTCATCCACGATGGTTTGAGCGCCAGCGGCGCGGCATGTTTATAGATACGCGCAGTCACATTCCCCAAGCTCCAGCGGAGCGACATCGGCCACGTTTCGCTCCGCTGGAGCTTGAAAAGAATTGCAACGCGAATGCTTGAATCGAAACGGCACGACCTGCCAATCCGCCCGCGTAGTCCGTCAACGGCCTCGCGCCCAAAGTCTACGAGCCGTTGCGGTCGATAGTGCGTTTATGGGACAAACGCACGACGTGGCTACGATCAAAGCGGCAACGGCGCAGGCTGAAGCCGATGCGAGCGATGCGATGGAAGATATTCACGCTTCGGGCGAGTATCGGCGGAATGTGGCGCGAGTGTATGCGGGACATGCGTTGCAGGCGGCAGCTAACGCATTCAAAAGTTACGATTCTTGAACCAAACGACAAACTCTCGCTCGGACAAGCTTGCAGTCTTTTCATGTTCAAGTCATGTTCAAGCTGATTGACGTTATTAAAATCGTCTCTGTTTATAAGGTTTAATTAGGCATATTGAATTGGGTGCGGCTCTTTTAGAACGACGACCAGTCCCTGAAGAATCAGCGACTTAGCCGGAAACGCGAGTGGCAGAGCGGGTTCTGCGTGGTAGATATGAGTTGCAAAAAACCATATCTCACGAAAGGAACCCGCTCTATGACAGCTTTAGCTGCCGCTCCCGCGTTGACGAAGGCGGATGCCTATGAGTTAGCGCAGGAGCATTGTGATTCTATCATTACTACCCTGCGTTCTGCGCCCGCCCAGCAAATGACGCACAGCCAGTTGGAGGAATTACTGGCAACAGAAGGGCGTGAATTATTACGCCGTCTGCTCCAGGCCCATCTGGAAGAACGCGGTCCCGGTGGCGTCTCCGAACCCGTGGTAGATGCCATTGGCTTGGCGCATACACATCAGCGTAAACAGACACGCTCTTTCAAAACGCTGTTTGGCGTCGTCACGCTGAAGCGTCAGGGCTACGGCGGACGCGGGCAGGAGAGTCTGCATCCGCTGGATGCGCAGTTGCAGTTGCCGCCGGAAAATCTTTCCTATCCCTTGCAACGGCGCGTCGCGG
>JABFSD010000721.1 GCA_013140935.1 Acidobacteriota bacterium | reverse complement strand
ATCCGCAATTCAGTGATGCGGCGCTGCCGCAGATTCAAAACTCCGTCAAAAACCTGTGGAACGAACGCGACCCCGACACGGAACTCATCACCTTGCAAAGCGCGTTGGCGAGCGCCGAAACACTAAACGGCGCGCAACGTTCCGCCGCGATTGCCACGTTGGATGGATTGTTCGCGGGCAAATCAGGCAACGAACGTCGTCAGGCCGAAGCCGCGTTTGCCAAACAAGCAGTAACGGAAACCCCCATCAAAACTGTTGACGACGCCGTAAAACTTTTCAGCCTGTCAGCGAATGAGTTTCGCACCAACGCTACGCCGTTCATCAAACTCATTGCCGCCGTCGTAGACGAAAGTGCGGGCTTTGCCAAAGGGACGCAGACGTTTAACGAGAACATCGTCAAGCTGCGGGCGGAATATACGCGGGGCCTCATGGAATGGAAGAAAGGGCCGATGTTTCCTGACGCCAATCGCACGTTGCGTTTCACTTACGGCGAGGTGAAAGGCTATAAACCGCGTGATGCCGTGATGTATGACTGGCAGACTTCGCTCACCGGCGTTGTCGAAAAAGACACGGGCGTCGAACCGTTTGACGTACCCGTCAAGTTGAAAGAATTGGCGGCGAAAAAGGATTACGGCAATTACGTTGACGCACGCTTGCGCGACGTGCCCGTAGCTTTTCTCACTACGAACGACATCACGGGCGGCAATTCGGGCAGTTCCGTATTGAACGGACGCGGCGAAGTCATTGGGTTGGCATTTGATGGAAATTACGAAGGGCTGGGCGGCGATTACTATTTCGACACGGCGTTGAATCGCTGTTTGGTCGTGGATATTCGCTACGTGTTATTCGTGACGGAAAAGTTCGCGGGTGCTGATTACCTGTTCAAAGAAATGACGATCAAACGCGGAAAGGCGATGGCGGCGGGCCGATAGGTTTTAGCAACTGGCGCTGGCTTCCGGTCGGATGAAGCCGGCTTGCCGTTTCAGAAACTCAATCGTCACGAAGGGCTGTCCGTTGCTGAAAAGGAACAGGTCGCCGTATTCGCTCAAGAACTGCTGAAAGGCCGTGCCGTGAACGTGTTGGCAAAAGGCGTTTTCGTCAACGTATTGCTCGATGAAAATGACTTCCTGCGGGGAAGGCGTGGGCAGCGATTCGTGTTCATCGCCTTGCGCGCAGGTGAATTGAATAGGATCAGGCGTATTTACCAAATACATCAACGTGCCCGGCTCTTGCGCTACGGCTTGGGCTAATTGCTGCAAACCGACCAGAGCTTTTTCATTGCAGCCTGTTTTGATCGTCCACTTTACGACAAAGCTAATCATGAGGGGTTCTCCGAACTTCCCGTTGTAGGGCGGATTACTAATCCGCCCTACAACGGCCTACACCGCAAAGTTGATTTTTAACGCGCCTTACTGCGCGCCTTCCATTCCTTTATCAATGCGGTCTTGATAAATCTTGAGTTTCCCGGCGGTTTCATAACGCTTGCGCGCGGCTTTGACATACGCATCGAACGCGATGGCCTGGCGTTCTGAGACGAGCGTCTGGCGCAGGTCATCGCGCGAGCCGCCGATTTTAGACATATCGGCTTCGTCGCGTTTGGACGCTGCGAAAATCAGGAATCCGCCCGCGCCGTATTTGATCGGCACCTTGACGACTTCGTTGGCTTTCAGATTGAACAGCGCATTGCGTGCGACCTGTTGGCTTTGCAATCCGCCCGAAGCCTGACCGGGGAATGTGAGGTTGTTGAAGTTCGTATCGGATTTGACTTCCAGCCCTTCGGCTTTGCACAGCGCCGAAAATTCTGCCGCACTCTTGGCTTTGGCGAGAATGTCCTGCGCGCGTGCCAGCGCGACGTTAGGTTCTTTTTCATCGCGCCATTTGTTTTCGACCTGATTCTTGGCTTGTTCAAAGCTCAGCGCCGCGCCTTCGGCCAGCATGTCAGCCAGTTGGGGAACTGCGAGTCCGCCGGGAATGCCTACCTTTTCCGTGATGTCGCCTTTTTTCAAATCCTTGACGGCTTCTTCAAAGGCGGGATTGCTGCCGATTTCGGGCAACGTATCGCCGTCTTTGAAATAAGGCGTAGTTCTCAGCAAAGCATCTACGGGTTGTTTGATTTCCGCTGCGATGGCTTCTGCGCCTTTGCGCAAACTCTTGGCGGCGGTGGCTTCGGCATAAGCCTTATCGGCGAGTTCAGAGGCTTTGCCATAAGCCTTGCGATTCGCTACGCCGGCGCGCAACGTCGCTTTCATCGCTTCAAAAGGAACCTCGCGTTGTTCGGTGACTTTGAGCAGATACCAGCTTTGGCCGTCGCGGAACGGGCCGTCAATGTCGCCTACTTTGATCGAGAAAACGCGCTGCCGCCATGCGCCGGGTTTGTTGGGGTCTTTGCGAATGAAACCAATGTCGCCGCCGCTGGTGCGCGAAGCGTCTTGCGATTCAGCCTTGGCAACGGTGGCGAAATCTTCCGCCTTCGCCGATTGGCTGCCGCGCACGCGCACGTTGAGTTCATTGATTTTGTTGCGCACACTGTCTTCGTCCGCCGTCGCGAGTACGTCACGGCGAATGATGCTCGCGCGATATTCATATTGTTTGTTCGAGTCGTATTCGGCGCGCAAATCGGCATCGGTGACCGGCATGATCTTGGCGACCTGATCAGTCGAGACGTAAATGTAATCTACTTTGCGTGTCGGCTTGTCGGCTTTGAACCTGTCTTTGTTGGCGTCGTAATAAGCCTTCAACTCTTCGTCGGTCGCCTTGAGTTTGCTCTTGACCTTTTCGCGGTCAATGATCGCGTAACTCACTTCGACCTTGGTGTTGTCTTTCTTATAAGACTCTTCGATCTCTTTGTCGGAAACCTGTTCGCCCGCCATCAGGTAGTTGCGCACTTTGTTGGCGGTGAGGTTACGGCGGATTTCTTCTTCGTAATCAGCCGGGGCTTTGCCCTGCAAGGCGAGGCTGCGAATGTATTCCGCTTTGCCCACAAACTGTCCGTTCGCGTCGGCAAAAGCGCGCGTTACCTGATCGCTGATCTCGTGGTCAGTGCCGCGCAAGCCCAATTCGTTGCCTACGTCGAGCGCCAGCCGATTGGCGATCAATCCGTCGAGGGCCTCTTTATCAGCGCCCAGCGCCTTTAACGTAGCGAAAGGCAACTGATTTTGCCGCGTGTAACGCTGGGCATAAGAGGCCACCGCGCGTTTGAATTCTTCGAGCGTGATTTCCTGCGAACCGACGGTTGCCACAATGATCTTGGCATCGGCTGACAGTGCCGCTGTGTTCGTGCCCGGCATCAGGTCGGTATTGGGCAGGTAAAAAACCACCAGACCCACCAACAACAATAAACAGAACGCGAACAGAAAGACGGTACGCGACCGTTGAAACTTAGAGAAAAAACGTAACATAACTGACTCCAAACTGTGGATTTTAGCTGCGGCCACTTTGCCCCCGGTCTCGCTTCGGGGTCGTTGATTCAGTAACGAGGCGATAGTAGCCGTTCAAGAAAGTCGTCAATATACCGGCACGCCAATGCCGCAGCAAGCGTGCCGGAAAACTCTGTGCCGGAAAACTTCGTGAGATGGGGCTTGGTTTACGTGAATTCGGGGAACGAGACGGGGCGTTTTTCTTTACCAATGCGCGCAGTGTATGAGGCTGCCGGTTTGCCTGACAAGTCACGTAACGGCGCGCCCGCGCCAGCAGTTCCGCCGAAACTTCCTGCTCGCATTGTCACATTATGCGAACGCGGCTTCCCAATACCGGACAGTCGGTTTACTCTTGATGAATCCGGTTCGTCATTACGATGTGGCGAGAAAGCCTGATTCTATTGCCGATCATGGTGACGATGACGGTCTGGCATACGGTTTGTCATCAACACACATAAGCGGCGGCCTGAAGGTCGCGTCGCAGCAAAGGAAAGCAAAAGGGAAGAACTAATGATTCGTTTAAGCAATCTCGAAAAATCAGTGCCGCAAGGCGCGCAGCGTTATTACATCCTGCGGCGCATTTCCGCCGAAATAAAAGAAGGCGAATTCGTCTCGATCATGGGGCCGAGCGGAGCAGGGAAGTCTACGTTATTGCACATCATCGGCATGCACGATAACGATTGGGTGGGCGAGTATGAATTCGGCGAACATGCAATCCATAAGCTGAAACCCAAACTGCGCGCCGAATTGCGCAATCGCAACATCGGCTTTGTCTTTCAGAGCTATCACCTGCTCGATCATTTGACGGTGGCTGAGAATCTCGAAATTCCGCTGTCATACCGCGACGTGAAAAAGTCTGAACGCGACGCCATCGTCGGCGACGTACTCGACCGCTTTCAGATCGTAGGCAAAAAGGATTTATACCCGACGCAACTTTCGGGCGGACAGCAGCAACTCGTCGGCGTAGCCCGCGCCGTCATCGCCAATCCGAAAATCATTCTCGCCGACG
This sequence comes from Acidobacteriota bacterium, assembly GCA_013140935.1. Lineage (GTDB taxonomy): Bacteria > Acidobacteriota > Blastocatellia > RBC074 > RBC074 > JACPYM01. Next base: position 953 of record JABFSD010000721.1, on the reverse strand, counting down.
AACCGACGGGCAATCTGCACTCAGGGCAAGCCAAAGAGATCATGGAGCTTTTCAAAAAGCTCAATGAGCAAGGGACGACGATTGTGCAAGTGACGCATTCTGAGGTGAACGCTTCTTACGGCAATCGTGTGATTGAATTGCGCGACGGATGGATGGCGAACCCGTAGCGTTACGAAATCGTTTGCCGTAAAGTGCCTGGCAGGAGGTTATTTATGTTCAACAGAAAACTTTTTGCATGCAGCTTTTTACTGTGCTGGTGCGCCCTGAGCGTATTTGGACAAGCATCGAACGCGAACAACAAACCCGTAGAGAGCGATGCGCAAACCGTCAAAGCCTTGCTTGATGAAGTGCGCCAATTGCGGCTGGTTTTGCAGCGCAACAGCGTGGCGACCTATCGCGCGCAGGTCACGCTGGAACGCTTGAAGCTGCAACAGTCGCAAGTGAACGAGTTGACGAGAGAGCTAGTCGAATTACGCAATCGCATCAAAGAACTTGAGCGTAACGCGTCCGCCATAACCGGTCACTTGGCTGAAGCGGAACGGATGGTCGCTTCAGCCCCGACGCCTGCCGAACGGAGCATGCGTGAAATGATGCTCAAGCAGCTAAAGAGCGAAATCGAAGACGGGACACAGCAAATTCGTGATTTGCGTGAACGCGAACCGCAACTCGCCGCGCGCCTGCAAACCGAACAAGCCAAGCTCAACGAATTGAACGAAAGCCTCGATAAGCTCGAACGCGAACTCGAAAACGCGGCTGCGCCAGAGAAAGGCAAACGACCCTAAACACGCTATGAAATCTTCCCCTCGCATTCTTATTGCCGACGATCAGCCTGACGTGCTTGAAGCCTTGCGCCTCTTGCTTAAGAGCGAAGGTTTTCAGATTGAGACGGCGCAATCGCCGCAACAGATTATGACGGCGCTCGAAGCGCGAAATTTCAACGTGCTGTTGATGGA
>JABFSD010000036.1 GCA_013140935.1 Acidobacteriota bacterium | reverse complement strand
GGACAAGCTTGCCCTTCGACATCAGTGATTTGTTTGGCTTGTTGAATAACTCGCTGCCTCACTTCGTCAGGCAACGAGGCGGCAGATTCGGCAATGGCATCAGCTTCAATTCTGAAAACTGATAGATGATGATGACAGCAACCGCTGCATCCGGCGCGACAGACGAGATGCCGCGCGTAATGCGACTGTAGCCGTTCTGACAGTTCGTTGACGTGTTGTAGAAACTCTTGATAAGCCGTCACGGCGCGATTGTAACACGACCTCAAACGTGGCTTGACAGTCAGAGAAACGGTGACTACCATCCGCCTTCGTTTTTTTGGAGCCACTGCCCGCTATGGCGCGTCAGCAACCGAAAATTTCCGCTGAACCCATAAAAATTGGCGACGCTTTTTTTATGAGTTGCGCGCTGGCAGAAGCGGAACGAGCGCAACAACACGATGAAGTTCCGATAGGCGTCGTAATCGTAATTGATAATCAAATCGTCGTACGCGGTCACAATCAACCCATCGGGAAATGTGACCCTACGGCGCACGCTGAGATCGTCGCCTTGCGCGCAGCCGCGCAAACCATTGGCAACTATCGGCTGACAGACGCTACGGTTTATGCCACCGTCGAACCGTGCGTGATGTGCGCGGGCGCGTTGGTCAATGCCCGCATTAAACGGCTGGTTTATGGCGCGGCGGAAGAAAGATTCGGTGCAGTGGCTTCGCAATTCGAGCTTTGCACCAGCAGTTCTTTGAATCATCAAATAGAAGTAACTCACGGCATCCTTGCCGAAGAGTGTCGCGCGCTAATGCAAAACTTTTTCAAGCAGCGGCGGCAAAAATAACTTCTATTTTCAACACAGTTTTTTCTCGCGGAGAGGTGACAGAGTGGTCGATCGTGGCGGTCTCGAAAACCGTTGTACCTTCACGGGTACCGTGGGTTCGAATCCCACCCTCTCCGCCATTCCTTTTCCCCAACGGAGAGGTCGCCTAATGGTATGGCACCGCGTTGGAAGCGCGGCGGGCCGAAAGGCCTGTGAGGGTTCGAGTCCCTCTCTCTCCGCCATTTTTTGGCAAAAAGAAAGGCAGAAGGTAAGCAAGTAATTTACCTTCTGCCTTTTTAGAAAATCAGCTTCACGAGTTATCAGGCTCCGGCCTCTGTGCAATTTTAACTGAACGAACCCCGCCAGGATCGGAAGATAGCAACGGTAGTCCAGTTCGAATGTGCCGCAGTAGTCACCGGGGCCTGACCCATTTTCTCCCCGCTTATTCCTGACCTTGTTCGGCGCGAATCTTCGCCCAACGCGCTTTGGCTTTCGCCGCTAATTTTTTCTTGGTTTCTTCCGAAAATACGCGTTTCTTTCTCGTTTTCTTCGCTGGTTTAGCGGCCGGTTTGTCCGCGGCGGCGGCGGCGGCGGCGACTTCTTTCTTTCCCTTTTTGTTCAGCGAACCGGGCGGGCGGCCCCGACGACGCTCTCCTGCAGCGGTAACAGTGGCGGCAGGCGCAGCAGCAACAGCCGTGCTTCCCCCAAATGCATCCACTAATGCGGCCTTCTTTTTCGATAATTGGCTGATTTGCGCATCAATATCCGCAATCAGTCCTTTAATCATACTGTCCACATCCATACTCGAACCAGCAGCCTTTTTCGGCATATATATTCTCCTTTGTGATTTTTCTACAGATTGAATGGGTTACGTAGCCTGAAACAAGCTACTGAGTTATCACTGCGCTTTAATATTGAAATGCTTCAGGCAGATAACTTGTTGCGCGCATTGTATGCGATAAATCAGCCAAAATGCCAAGCGGTTTCCTCTATTGCGAAAAAATTATTTTCTCGCCTGCACCAAATACCTAACACAAAAAGGCTCGCTTGAGCCGTATCCATTAAGCCTGTATGCTCCCCCCGTTTTTCATTTCATTCTACGGCAAGAGAGGTTTTTCGTGAGTTATCTGGTGATTGCCCGCAAATATCGCCCGCAACATTTCGCCGATTTGACGGGGCAGGAACACATTACGCGCACGCTGAGTTATGCGCTCGATCAAGCGCGACTGCATCACGCATATTTATTTTCGGGCGTGCGCGGCACGGGCAAAACTACCTCAGCGCGCATTTTGGCAAAAGGACTGAACTGTCACACCGGCATTACCAGTCAGCCTTGTCTGAAATGCCCTTCCTGTTTGGAAATTGCCGCCGGAAATTCGCTCGACGTGCTGGAAATTGATGCCGCTTCCAACACCGGCGTAGACAACGTGCGCGACGTAATTATCAACAACCTCGCCATCGCTCCGGCACGCGACCGGCATAAAATCTTCGTGATTGACGAAGTTCACATGCTTTCTAACAGCGCCTTCAATGCCTTATTAAAGACGTTAGAAGAACCTCCGTCGCACGTCGTATTTATTATGGCGACGACCGAATTGCATAAAGTGCCCGACACGATTTTATCGCGCTGCCAGCAATTCGAATTTCGGCATATTCCCACAGATAAAATTTATCAGCGGTTGCGCACGATTGCCGATGCCGAAAAGATCAATATTCCCGATGAAGCCTTGCGCGAAATCGCGCGCGCGGGTGCGGGCAGCCTGCGTGATGCGCAATCGGCTTTCGATCAAGTCATCGCTTTTTCGGGTGGAACGATTGCGCTGGATGACGTAACGGCTTCGTTAGGATTGGTCAGCGCCAAGACTCTGGGCGATTTCACTGAAGCTATCGCTACGCAAAATACTTCGCAATTACTTGCTTTAGTCGAAGAAGTGAATGCGCGCGGTTACGACCTGCGCAATTTTTCGCGCGAGCTAATGGCATATTTTCGCCACTTGTTATTGATTAAGTCGGGCATTTCGACCGCGGAAATTCTCGGCGTGGCTGACGTAGAAGTAACTCGCCTGCAAAAACTCGCCGCCCATTTTTCTGAAGAAGATTTGGTGCGCAGCTTTCACTTACTGGCAGAAACCGAAAAAGAAATTAAAGACGCCGCGCAACCGCGCTTCGCCCTGGAACTCGGACTCGTCAAGCTCACGCAGGCGACGCGATTACAATCTTTGTCTGAATTGATCGAAAAACTCTCGGCGTTAGAAACGCGCTTGCTCGATGGCAACGGCGGAGCGAGTTCACCTTCTTCTTTACCATCGGCTAGTTTACCTGCGGCGGGCAAACCGCGCGTCAACAGCTTCACTACCACGCCGACTGCGCCCGCTGTCGCCAGCAAACCTAAAGCTGAAGCGCCGACGCCCAATGATTGGGATGATTTGAATCTGCCCGCGTTGCCGCAGTTGCCCAAAATGCCGGCGGCGCTGGCCTCGCCCGCGCCTCTCAAACCGGCGGCAGCGACGGCGGCGCAAGCACTGGCACCGCCGCCTCAATGGGATAACGAACCGCCTGACTTTCCCGATCTCGATTTATCCAGTGACGGGGCGGTTGAAGATTGGGATGAGCCGCACTACGCGGCGCGTCCGGCAGTGCGTAAGCCCACGGTGACGCCAATGGCTTCACGCGCCCCCGTGATGAGCGGCGAAGAAGTTCCTGCTATTTGCCGCGAACTCGAAACCCGCAAACAGCACTTACTCGTGACGGCGCTAGAAGATGCACAAGTCACTTATGAACTCGGATTGTTGCGTATCACGATGGCAAGCGATGACGTATGGGCGAAACGTTTGCGTGATGCGACAGCTACTTTCCGCGACATAGGCATGCATTTATTCGGACAGCCCTTGCGCTTAGAGCTTACGTTCAACAGTGAGGTCGCCACGTTAATTCAAAACGAAGCGCAGTCACGCGCGGCGGCGCACGAACAAGCCAAACAAAACCCGGCGGTGCGCCTGCTGCTCGATAAGTTCAAAGGCGAAATCGTCAACGTGCGCGCGCAAACGGCAAGCGGTAATGCCTGAATACTCGTGCTATGATTCGGCACGTTCACGCAACGCAATCACACTCTCACTCAACAAGGAGCAACTCATGAAATTTCCCGGTGGTATGAATATCCAGCAATTGATGAAGGATGCGCAAAAAGCGCAAGAGCAGATGGCCAAAGAAATGGACGACATGCGCGTTGAAGCCAGCGCGGGCGGCGGCATTATTTCGGTGCAGATGACCGGCGCGAAAGAAATATTGGCGATCAAAATTGATCCCGAAGCCGTCAGTGATGTCGAGATGTTGCAAGACCTGATCGTCGCCGCCGCCAACGAAGCCGGACGCAAAGTAGACGAAGCGATGAATTCCAAAATGGGCAACATGCTCGGCGGCATGAAAATTCCCGGCTTAATGTGATTTCAAATTGATATGCTTGATTACGCAGAACCCGTCACGCGGTTGATAGACGAATTCAAACGGCTGCCCGGCGTCGGCCACAAGTCGGCGCAACGGCTGGCCTTTCATTTATTGCGCATTCCGGTGGAAGAAGCCGAACGATTGGTGGAAGCCATCCGCGAGGTGAAAGAGAAGATCGTCTTTTGCGACACGTGCAATAACCTGACCGACGTCAACCCCTGTCGTTATTGCGCCAGCCCAACGCGCGACCGCACGGTGATTTGCGTCATCGAAGAACCTTACAACCTCGTCGCCATCGAAAAGACGCGCGAATACAACGGGCAATATCACGTGTTGCATGGTTCCCTCTCCCCCATTCGCGGCATCGGCCCGGAAGAGTTGAAAATCAAAAACCTGATCGAACGGCTGCGTCCGCGTGAAGACGGTGTGGAGGTGTTGGAAATCATTCTGGCGACGAACCCCAACACCGAAGGCGAAGCCACGGCGAATTATCTGGGCCGCTTGCTTAAACCGCTCGGCGTTCGCGTCACGCGCATTGCGATGGGCTTGCCCGTCGGCAGCGATCTCGAATACGCCGACGAAGTCACCATGCACAAAGCCCTCACCAATCGTCACGAAATCTGATGTTGCTGCCCCATGCTTATTGAAGACCGCAAAGAACAGGATTATCTCGCCGAATATCTCAAGCTGCGCGAAATCAACGATGGCTTTCGCACGCGCGGCAAAGACGCGCTGTGGTCGCAAGTCGAAACGCTGTGCACCGCACTCAACCGCGAACTCTCAACGACGAACAACCGGCTCGACGGCGAACTGATTCGCACCGGTCGCCAGCCCTGGCAATTCGATCTCAAGACCGAAGCTGGAGCCGCTACGATGGTGGGCGAACGCTTCGGCATTCGTTATCGCGGACAAACCCTGCTCATCGAAATCGGCTGGCCACACGAACCGCAGCACGGCTTCATTCCCGGCGGCGCATTGGCACGAGCGCGCCTCAGCTTCAGCCCAAACGTGATGATTGATCCGCTGGTCAAAGCTGAACTGTCGCTGTGGCGTGAAGGCACGGAAGTGAGTTGGTACGAAGTGGCTTATAAACAGAAAGGCGCGCTTTTCACGGAAGCGCGCCTGCGT
>JABFSD010001184.1 GCA_013140935.1 Acidobacteriota bacterium | reverse complement strand
TGCGGCGGAGGCGCTACGCCGGCGGCGAGCGTTGCTAACGTGTCAAAGGTGCGTCCATCGGCGAGCGGCAAAGCCAGCACGAGCTTTTCTTCAAAGTTCGCACGGCGCGTGGCGTCACCCTGATTGGTCAATTGTCCAGTTAAAATTTCTTCGCTGACGGGCGGAGGCACAGGTGGCGGTATCGAAACCGGCGGCGGCGGTAAAGGCGTAATCGGCCCCGGCGACATTATGATGTCAGGTAAAATATCAATCGGCTTGTTGAGCGAAGTTTTAGCCTGACGCACCGGATTATCCGTCAACACATAACCCTGTTTGCTGACTTTGATTTCATAGATGCCATGCGGCAAAGCGGCAATGGCATAGTAACCGTCTTCATTCGTGCGGGTGGCCCGTGGGTTATTGGTGTCGAGGTTTACCATCACCACCGTTACTTGCGGAATGCCTCTGCCCGCGCGGTCTATGACACGGCCTTTAATGGTGCCGGTAATGGTGTCTACGACGACTAATCGCCGGGTTATATTCGGTTTTAGTGAGAAGGCTTGAATGGGTAGTGCGGCCTGTGTCCAACACAACACCGCCAGCACCAGACGGCTGACAAGCTGAGGGCAGACAGACTTGAAGCGTAACTGCATAGCGTCAATAACTCCGGTCACAAATTCGGCAGAAAAGGGATTTGATTTGCTCGTATGTGATCGTGTGTAGCTCGTCGAAGAAGGGGCGTATCTTACCCTGCGAATCCGGCTTGTCAAAACGGCGTTCCGCTGGTTGACAAAGACCTGCTCGCCCCTATAATTGCCGCCTTTTGCGAGTACCGAGTGGGCCTGACAAACGCCATGAAACTTTCGCTCTTACGTATTGCGGCAGGCGGTCAAACTTTTGAACACCGTTACGCGCCCGACGAACTGGATGTGAGCGCCCACGCTTTCACGCTGAACGAACCGGCGCACGTCAGCGGGCGCGTCAAACCTTCGGGTCAGGACTTTCACGTCACGGGCGAACTCGAAACCCACGTCGCGATCAGTTGCGACCGTTGCTTGCGCGATCTTTTCATCCCGGTTCACGAAACGTTCAAGCTGGTTTATGTGCCCGCTAACGAAGCGCGTTCGTCGCACGGCGAACGCGAAGTCAGCGAACAGGAACTCGATTTCGTCTATCTCGACGGCGACGAACTCGACCCCATGCTCGACATAGACCAACTCACTCGTGACCAGTTGGAACTGGCATTGCCTACGCGCATCTTGTGCCGCGATGATTGTCGCGGTCTGTGCGCCCAATGCGGAGCCGATTTGAACGAAACCACATGCCAATGTGCCGCGACGGTTGATCCGCGCTGGCAAGCGTTGGCAGACTTACGAAACCAAAACGATTAACTTTTATCTGGAGAGAAAGAAATGCCGAATCCGAAACGACGTCACTCGAAATCACGTAGCCGCAAACGTCGCACGCACGACGCGCTGACGCCGGCTGGTTACAGCGCCTGCCCGAATTGCGGCGCGCCGCGCCAGTCGCATCGCGTATGCCCCGATTGCGGGCAATACGACGGACGTCAGGTCGTCGCCATCAAAAAGAAATCCGCTGAATAATGCTTCGAAGTCTTTCTGAAAGGATTGAAGTAACGCACCGACCAACCCGTGCGGGCTTCAGTCCTTTTCTTGTGTGTAGCCTTTGCGATTGATTCGTTTATGCTGACCACGATTGCCGTAGACGCCATGGGAGGCGACAACGCTCCCGCCGTAGAAGTAGAAGGCGCAATCCAGGCCGCCCGCGATTTGCGCGCCCGCATCCTGCTCGTCGGACAGCAAGACGTGGTGCGTGCCGAACTCGCGCGGCAAGGCATTGACAACCCGCGCCGTCATCGCTTGCACATCGAAGTCGTACACGCCAGCGAAGTCATCACGATGGATGAACCGGTGGCGACCGCCGTGCGTCGCAAGAAAGACTCTTCGATTCGCGTCGCGGCCAAACTGGTGCGCGACGGCAAAGCGCACGGGCTGGTGAGCGCAGGCAACACAGGCGCGGTGATGATTACGGCGAAGATGGTGTTGGGTACTTTGCCGTCAGTTGATCGTCCGGCGCTGGCGGGGGTCTTCCCCGTCATCAAAGGCAAAGGCACGGTCGTGTTGGATGTAGGCGCGAATGCCGAGTGCAAGCCCGAACACCTGAAACAATTCGCTGTGATGGGCGCGATTTACGCGAAGGCTTTTCTAGACGTACCGAATCCCAGAGTCGGCGTGATGAGCATCGGCGAAGAAGATTTGAAAGGTAACGACCTCACCAAAGAAACCTTCGCCTTGCTCAGGCAAGCGCCCGTCAATTTCATCGGCAACGTCGAAGGCCGCGATATTTTCACGGGCGACGTAGACGTGATCGTTTGCGACGGATTCACCGGCAACGTCATCCTGAAAACCAGCGAAGGCTTGGTTCACGCAATCATGTCGCTGCTCAAGAGCGAATTGAATCACACTTACATGACGCAAGCCGGTGCGCTGCTCTCACGACAAGCCTTTCAAAACGTCAAGAAACACATGGATTATTCCGAACTCGGCGGCGCTCCGTTATTGGGCGTCAAAGAACTGACGATGATTTGCCACGGAAGCTCTACGCCGAAAGCCATTCGCAATGCGATTCGCATCGCCAAGGAATTCCACAAACGCAACGTCAACGATCAAATCGAGCAGGAGCTAAATCAGGTGGGTGACAAGAAGTAAACAGCCACACCCGTCATCACTTATTGCATGAGCAAACTCGCATTCATCTTTCCCGGACAAGGTTCGCAACACGCAGGTATAGGACGCGAACTCGCTGACCACTTCCCTGCTGCCCAATCTGCCTTTGCCGAAGCCGACGCGGCGAATTCATGCAACAGGCCGTCCCTGTCGGCACGGGCGCGATGGCTGCGATTTTAGGGATTGAAGCTGACGCGGTGCGCGCCGCGTGCGAAGAGGCTGCACAAGGGCAAGTTTGTTCGCCCGCGAATTTCAATACGCCGACGCAGACCGTGATCGCAGGCGATGCGGCAGCCGTCGAACGCGCCATCGAAGAATGCAAAACGCGCGGCGCGCGGCGCGCGCTGTTGCTCAAGGTCAGCGCACCTTTCCATTGCGCGCTGATGATGCCCGCGCAAACGCAGATGCAACCGTTGCTCGATGCAGCATCGTTCAATCAACTGCATTTCCCTATCGTCAATAACGTAGACGCCGCGTTGACCAGCGACCGCGCAGTTTCACGCGAGGCTCTCGTACGACAGATTTCGTCTTCCGTACGTTGGACGGAAAGCGTTGCGGAGTTGCTGAATCAAGGCGTGACAACCTTCGTCGAAGTCGGTCCGGGTAAGGTGCTGAACGGCTTGGTCAAAGCGATTGCGAAAGAGTTGGGCGCGGAAGTTACGCTGCTCAATGTAGAGAATCAGGAGAGCCTGACTGCGACGATACAGGCGTTGACATCGCCTAACGCATAACGAAAAATCGCGCAGCCCTTAAGAAAGGTGTTCACATACAATTCAGCAAAAAGGGAGTTTATATGGATCAAGAATCACAAGAACGTTTTCGCAAAATAGACGAAATGATGCTCAAGTTTGCTACGAATAATCTGATTATTCAGCAGCAGATTGACAACAACAACATCCTGCTTGACCAACTGATAAAATCTCAACTGCGGCTCGAAGCCTCGACCGAAGAACTCAAGGCTTCAACCGATGAACTCAGGGCGGCTAACGAGGAATCCCGGCGCCGAGACTTCACCCTTGAAGAAATCGCCACTAGCCATCAACGCGTATTACGGCTTCACGAGGGACGTATTAGCCAACTCGAAAACGCTGCGTAAATTTTCATGTTCAATCTCAACGGACAAATCGCTCTCGTCACCGGCGGCTCGCAAGGCATCGGACGCGCTATTGCACTCACGCTCGCTGAACTCGGCGCTGACGTAGCCGTGATGGCGCGCACGCTGGACAAGTGCGAAGCCGTCGCCGAAGAAATTCGCGCCAAAGGCCGTCGTGCGCTGGCCGTGCAAGGCGATATGGCCGATACCGCCGGAATGAAAGAACTCGTCGCCAAAGTCGCGCAGGAACTCGGCACGATTACGATTCTCGTCAACAACGCGGCGATCACGCGCGATGGATTGTTTTTGCGGATGAAGCAGGCTGACTGGGATGCGGTCATTCAAACCAATCTCACCGGCGTCTTCGCGCTGACGCAAGCCGCACTGCCCGCGATGATGAAAGCCAATCGCGGACGCATCATCAACCTGACTTCGGTCGTGGCGCAGTCGGGCAATCCCGGACAGGTCAATTACATATCGGCGAAAGCGGGCTTGATCGGATTCACGAAAGCGGTTGCCCGCGAATACGCTTCGCGCGGCATTACGGTCAATGCCGTAGCGCCGGGTTTCATTGATACGCCGATGACGCAGGCGCTCAATGCGGCACAACACGAAGCGATACTCCCACAGATTCCGCTCAAGCGTCTCGGTAAAGACGCTGAAGTAGCAGCCGCTGTTGCGTTTCTCGCCTCGGATGAGGCAGGCTATGTCACCGGTCAAGTGATTAACGTCAACGGCGGGATGTATATGTAAAACACACGGCGTACATTGACTATGACGCCCAACCCCAAAACTTTATTCGGAGGAACTCATGGCAGATTCAATTGAGGAAAAGGTAAAACAGATCATCGTCGAAGAACTCGGCGTAGATGAGGCGGAAGTCACGCCCAACGCGCGGTTCATTGATGATCTGGGCGCAGATTCGCTCGACACGGTCGAACTGGTTATGCGCTTTGAGGAAGAATTCGGCATCGAAATTCCCGACGAGGAAGCCGAAAAAATCCAGGCCGTTAAAGACGCCGTTGATTACATCGAGAAGCACAAGAAATAAGCGCACGTTTCGCTTGATTCACGGAGGCTGGAAGTCGAAAGACAGAAGTCGGAAGTCGGAAGTGAGAAAGCAACACTCCTGAGTTCCGAGTTCCGAATTCCGAATTCCAGCCTCTACCCGCATGCAGTACCCACAGGAGCAATTGTGAGCGACTTTATTCCCAAACGGCGCGTCGTCGTCACGGGCATCGGCTTGGTCAGCCCGGTCGGCAATACGACCGAAGAAACCTGGACGGGCTTAGTGGCCGGACGCAGCGGCGTTGATTACATCACGCGCTTTGATACCAGCCAGCACACGGTGAAATTCGCCGCCGAAACCAAAGGCTTCGACCCCGGCAAATTCATCGAGAAAAAAGAACTGAAGAAGATGGATTACTTCATCTACTTCGCGGTGGCGGCAGCCACCGAAGCCTTGCAGGATTCCGGCCTCAAAATTGACGAGAGCATCGCCGAAGATGTCGGCGTTTATATCGGCAGCGGCATCGGCGGTTTCGGCGTATTCGAGCGCGAGCAT
>JABFSD010000377.1 GCA_013140935.1 Acidobacteriota bacterium | reverse complement strand
AGTTAAACAACGTAGCCGCTTTACGTCGGTTTACGTGACTTTTCGTACTCTGCAAGTGTGTTCTCTTCAGACATCCCCGGGGGAGCGCCAAAATCACTTGTGGAGGTCGAGTACGGTCAACGATGAAATCAGCAATCGCTGAGGTGGTGCAAACCTACGGCATCGAAAATTGGGGAGCGGGCTATTTCGACGTAAATTCCAAAGGCAATCTTTCCGTACACCCCGCTGAAGGCGACCCTCGCAGCGCCGATGTCAAAAAAATCGTAGACGACTTAATCGCACGGCGCGTTAAGCTCCCCATCCTGCTTCGTTTCCCGCAGCTTTTCGGCAGTCAGGTTCGCAAGATGAATCACTCCTTTCGCGCCGCGATGAAGGAGTTCGGCTATAAGGGCGAACACAAAGCAGTATTTCCGCTCAAAGTGAACCAGCGCCGCCAAGTGATTGAGGCTTATCTCGAAGAAGCCTCGAAACATAACTACGGGCTGGAAGCAGGCAGCAAGGCGGAACTTTACGCGGCGATTGCGATGGAACAGTCGCCCGACTCGTTGTTGTGTTGCAACGGATTCAAAGATGAAGGCTTCATTGATCTGGCTTTTGTCGGTACCAAACTCGGCAAGAACGTCGTCATCGTCATTGAAAAATTGAATGAGCTGCCCATCGTCATTGATCGAGCGCAGCGCACTGGCATTCGTCCGATGTTGGGCTTGCGCGTGCGGCTTTATTCGCGCGGTTCGGGGCGTTGGGAAAAATCAGGCGGCGAACAGTCCAAGTTCGGCCTGACGACGACCGAAATGTTGATGGCGATCAAAGCCTTGCGCGAAGCCGGTTTGCTTGAATCGCTGCGCGTCTTGCACTTTCACATCGGTTCGCAAATCACGCAGATCAAGCGCGTCAAGGCCGGCGTCAAAGAGGCCGCGCGCGTCTATGCCAAAATTCGCAAGATGGGCATTGACGTAGACCACCTGAACGTAGGCGGCGGCGCGGGCGTTGATTACGACGGCAGCAAGACCAGTTTTGAATCGTCGGTGAATTACACCTTGCAGGAATTCGCCAACGACGTGATTTATACGATCAAGACCGTTTGCGAAGAAGAAAACGTTCCGCAACCGAACTTGATTACCGAGTCGGGGCGCGTACTCGTCGCTTATCACGCGATGTTGATTACCAACATCGTGGATGAAATCGAAACCGTACAGGGCATTCACAATCTGGTGATGACGGGCAACGAAGCCCAAGTGGTGAAAGAGCTTTATGATCTTTACACCGCGATGACGCCCAAGAATTTTTTGGAGTATTACCACGACGCGCTCGAACAGAAAGAAGAACTGTTCACGCTCTTTGATCTCGGATTCATCTCGCTGGAAGATCGCTCGAAAGGCGAAATCCTGTTTTGGGAAGTTTGCGACCGCGCGCACAATTTCGCCAAGCTCGTGCAAATCAAGTCGGAAGAATTCGATGACTTGCGCAAGCTGCTCTCGGCGAAATATCTGTGCAACTTTTCGGTCTTTCGTTCGCTGCCCGATCATTGGGGCATTGACCAGTTGTTTCCGATTGTTCCGATTCACCGACTGAACGAAACGCCGACCGATCTCGCTACGTTGTGCGACATCACCTGCGATTCAGACGGCGTGGTAGACAAGTTCGTAGACCTGCATGACGTAAAAGAAGTGCTGGAAGTCCACGATCTCAACAAAGGCGAACCCTATTATCTGGCGATGATGTTGATCGGCGCTTATCAGGAAGTGATGGGCAACTTTCACAACCTGTTCGGCACGACCAACGAAGCGCACGTCATCATCAGCGGCGATGGTGAATATCACATCAGCCGCATCATTCAAGGCTCGAACGTCGGCGATATGACGACGTTCGCGCGCTATGAAAAAGATTTTTTACAAGAGAGCTTCCGCAATCAGCTCAATCGTCAAATCAAGAAAGGACAACTGACCGAAGACGCTGCCCAAACGCTGACGCAGGATTACGAGAGTCATTACGGCTCTTACACCTATCTCGACAGCACCAACTATAGTACCGGACATCGTTAGACGTTTAGTTCGTAACTCAAATTTATATGATTCGTCGCATTAAAGGCGCTAAATACCTGACCAAACCTACGCAACCGCTGCAAGTGGATCGTGACCGCAGCGTACCCGGCTTGCTCGACAAGATGGAACACATCTCGTTGCAAGGGCGCAACCTCGCGCTTGCGCAGCAATTGTGGCTCTCGATGTTGCAAGACAACTCCGTCGTATTCATGGGCTTGAGCGGCGCGCTCATTCCCGCCGGTATGCGACGGCTCGTAGCTTATCTCATCAAGAACCGTTGCGTTGACGTGCTGGTCACGACCGGCGCGAACATCTTTCACGACTTGCACGAAACGCTCGGACGGCATCATTACATCGGTGACCCCAAGATCAGCGACGCCGAATTGCACGAAGAAAAAGTTGATCGAATGTACGACACCTTCGCCTCGGAAGAAGAGTTCAAAGAGGCCTATGAATGGATCGGCGGCTTCGCTACGCAATTCGATAACACGCACGCTTATTCGACGCGCGAATTCCTGCACCTGCTCGGACGCGAGTTGAGCGAAATTGCCACCGAAGACGGCATTCTCACAGCGGCCTTCAAATCGCGCGTACCGATCTTTTGCCCTGCGATCACTGACAGCGCCTTTGGCGTAGCCATCGGCTTGAGCCGCATCGAAAAGAAAAACCCTTTCCAGTTCGACGTGATTCAAGACGTAGTTGACATGGCGCAGATCGTCGCCAAGTCACGTTCGACGGGCGTCGTCAATTTCGGCGGCGGTACGACCAAGACGTTTATTCAACAAAGCGAAGCCGCCGCAGCGATGTTGCACAACCAACCGCGCGGACATAAATACGCCGTGCAAATCATCACCGAAGGGCCAGAGTATGGCAGCTATTCCGGTGCTGAGTTCGAGCAATCGTCTACGTTTGGACGACTGTCGAAACAGGGCAAATCAGTGACGGTACGTTGTGATGCGACGATTGCGATGCCGCTGCTGGTGACATCGCTTTCGCAAACGGCATCGAAAGCAATGCGTACGCGCAAACGCATCCAGTTCGGTTTCGGACAAAAAGATTTGCAGATTGCTGCGCCATAGTTCGACAAGATCAAGAGACATAAAAAGGGATACGGTTGCTCGTGCTTGCGAACTTGCAATCACACACAACGCGCGTCGGCTCTGGTAGCATAGCTTTCATTGCTGGTGGTGGCGTTCGTTCCAGATGCCTTGCCGCACTTCTTCAATCAAGTCATCAAACTCGTCCTCAGACATTCCGCTTGCGTCAAAATCCCGTGCCATGAGTTCGGCGAGTTCTTTAGACGACCACTGCGACAGAATGAATGTTTCCACCCAGCCCAGTAAATAGGCTTGGGCCGAAGTGCAGGAATTTGTGTGGGTAAGTGCTGCGTTGTAGGAGTTTTCCTTTGCTTCTTTGCCTATTTCCTCCTTCGCAGGAAATAGGTTTTTTAGTGTGAAACTTCTTTCCTGCAAAGGAGCAAAGATTCACAGTCCACTACCCACGCAAATCACTGTAGTGCCGAACTATCTATACTTTATGTCTCGTGCCAGAGATTTTTTATCACTCACTCAAGTAAAACGCGCCGGATTGACTTCGCTGAACGGTCATCCCTAGAATTCGCGCGTTTTTAGCATTCCACTTTCCGTTCCCTAACGACCTTATCAGGAGTCTTGCATGAAGAGCATCGGTCTGAACGTCCGTCGTGTTTGGTGTGTTGTGTCTATGGGGCTGTGTTGCTGGTATTCCACTGCCTTCGCCCAAAGTCCGGCAGCGAAAACTGCGCCCCCTGTTCCCCCCGCAGTTTCCGCGAGCGGCCAGCCGCTGGATGAAGATTTCGCCACGTCGGTCAAAGCGTGGACGACGCGGCCTGAGTTCAGTTCTCCGCTCGTAGACCACCTGCCCAAAGTCGCGGGCATTCCTTCGCCCAAAGACGTGCTGGGTTATCACATCGGTCAGCCGAAGAAGCTCACCTATACGACGGAAATTTATAAATATTATCGCGCGCTAGCGGCGGCTTCACCGCGCGTCAAGGTCGTCGAAGTCGGCAAGACTGACGAAGGCCGTGAGTGCCTGATCGTCTTCATCAGTTCGCAGGAAAACCTCGCCAACCTTGACCGACATCGTCAGGGCTTGGCGCAACTCGCCGACCCGCGCAACCTGACCGAAGCGCAAGCCAAAGACGTAATCGCCCAAGCCAAACCGATCTATCATTTCTCAGCAGGCTTGCACAGCGCCGAAACCGGTCCGCCCGAAATGTTGATGGAACTCGCCTATCGCCTCGCCGTCGAAGACGCGCCCGTCATCAACGCCATTCGTGACAACGTGATCGTGAGCCTCGCGCCCGTGTTTGAACCCGACGGACGCGACCGTTACGTAGATTGGTATTATCGCCACAAGATTGACGAGACCAGCGAGAACGACACCAACGGTGGCCCGCCTTATTGGGGCAAATACATCTTTCACGATAACAACCGCGACATTAACTATTCGCAAGTCACGATGCGCAATTGGCTCGTGTGGTATCTGCAATGGCATCCGCCCATTATGCACGACCTGCACGAATCGGTGCCTTTCCTTTACACCTTCAGCGGACAAGCGCCGCAACAGCCTACGCTCGATCCGATTTCTTACGGCGAAATGCCCTGGTTCTCGAATTTTGAAATGGCGCAAATGATTAAGTACGGCATGCCGGGCGTCTGGACGCACGGCTTCGTAGACATGTGGTCGCCCGGCTATCTGGCCTTTATGTCGTCGAATCACAACGGTCTTGTGCGGATGTATGAAACCTTCGGCAACGGCGGCGCTAACACGATGAAACGCCGCGTCGCTCCGCCGGAAGGCCAAGGCGCAGGACAGACTTCGCGCGAGTGGTACAGGCCGCTGCCGCCTTATAAAGAAGTCGAATGGTCAATGCGCAACAACACGAATTACATGCAAACCGGCGTGTTGAGCGCGCTGCAACTGACCAGCGAATTTCCCAAAGTCGTACTCGAAAACTTTTACCAAAAAAGCCGCAATTCGATTGAGTCCGGCAAGAAAGAAGTGCCCCACGGATTCGTGATTCCCGCCGGACAAAGCGATATGACACGCGTCGTCGCGTTGGTGAATATGCTGCGGCTGCAAGGCATCGAAGTCGGGAAGGCTACGGCAGAGATCAAAGTGAAAGACGGCACGTTTCCGCTTGGTTCTTATGTCGTCAAGCGCGATCAGCCTTATGGCAGGCTCGCCAAAATCCTGCTCGAAAAACAAAACTTCCCCGACCCCAGCTTGCGCACTTATGACGACACCGGCTGGACGATGGGCTTGATGCATCAAGCGACGGTCAAAGAGATTACTGATCCGGC
>JABFSD010001209.1 GCA_013140935.1 Acidobacteriota bacterium | reverse complement strand
CAACTGCGACGCGAGATCAGTTCGATTCAGATTTGTTTGAGCAGCGGCGACGTAGCCGAAGCGATTCGCGCGTTCGGCGAAAAGCGGAAGCCGGTGTTTAGCGGGAAATAAGGGGTGCGCCAGCGGGACGCTGGCGCACCACCTTTGTCCGTGCTGGAAAAGAATCGTTTCAATCGCAGGCAAGGCCGTTCGAGCGCGTAATAAGAAGTGCCTGACACCAGAAAAACGGTAAGCCACGCCGCCGCGATCACGGGCGCGTTCCAGCTTCCGGTTTTGACTTTGAAAAAATAGATGACGGGTACGTGCCACAGATAAAGGCTGTAAGAAGTCTTGCCGCACCAAACGACAAAGCGGTTTTCAAACAGGTAACGCAGCGGTTTGAAAGGGAATTCGAGCAAGCCCCATAACAGCCCCGCGTAACCGATGGCGACCCAGGTGAATCCGCCACGCGCGTAAAGAAACGGATCAGGCGCATCGGTACGCAAGTATTGCCACAGCAAAAACAATGAACCCAGACAGGCGAACCACCAGCCGAGTTGGCGATTGCGCGGCGTAGCGGCAATCCAGTGCCAACTCCAAATCATGCCTACGAGACAGCCGACCAGCAGCGAATCGAAGCGCGTATCGGGCGCGTAAAGCATTCGCCCCAAGCCCTTGTGATAATGCACCCATAGCACTGCGCGCCAGACGAGTGTTGCGGCAATGAGCAGCACGCATACGCCCACCAGCAAACCGCGCGGCCAGCGTCGCCGCAACGTCAGCGCGACTAACGTAGGCCAAAAAACATAGAACTGTTCTTCGAGTGAGAGCGACCACGTATGCGTGAATGCGCCCAGGTCTTTGCCCAATGTCAGCATTACGTTGGCGCAATAAAAGAATGCGCCGAACATGCCATTACCGATCACGATGCGTTCGTTGGGGTCGGCGAAAAACTGCCGATAGATTCCCATCACCAACAGCATCGCCAACAATGCAGGCAGCAAGCGCAAAGCCCGTCGCATGTAAAAGTGACTGAGCTTGATTGCGCCTGTGCGTTCCCACTCTTCGAGTAACAAGGTCGTAATCAAAAATCCGCTCAGTACGAAAAAACTGTCTACGGCGAGATAGCCGCCGACGAAAGCCACGAGCGGAATGCCTTCGATCCACCAATACAAACTGGAGTGATAGATGAGAATAAGAAGGAAATGCAGCCCGCGCACGCCGTCGAGCGCTGGACGATAACCGAGTCGTGAAGGAGTTGGATTTGCTTCGGAAAGGGATGCGGCAGCCATGCGCCGCCATAATGCCTGAGCGCGTTGTGCAGTCAAGGCCGTAAGTGGCGCAGGCTTCAGCCTGTGAGACGTTGTGTGGACTTTAGTCCGCGACTTACTGCAATGACGGGCGGACTAAAGTCCACACAACGTCTCACAGGCTGAAGCCTGCGCCACGCTTAATGGCAAACCTTAAACGAACTGGCCTGCAAAGCATTGCCGTCGGTCGTGAACGTAATCGCACCGCACTTGCCCGTCGCCCAAAGCTGCGCGCCCGCGCGTTGCAAGCGTTCGACGACTTCGGGATGCGGATGTCCGTAAGGGCTGGGGTCGGCGGCGGAAATGATCGCGTGTTGCGGTTTGATGCGCGCGAGAAAGTCGTGCGTCGAAGAAGTGCGCGAACCGTGATGCGCGACTTTCAGCACGTCGGCGTGCAGGTCGGGTTCTTCTTGCACCAGGCGCGCTTCGGTTTCTCGTTCGATGTCGCCGGTCAGCAGAAACGTGCGTTGACCATAACGCACGCGTACCACGAGTGAAGCGTTGTTGTCGGTGTTGCTCACCGCATCGGCGTCAGCGAAAGGAGCCAGCACTTGCCATTGCACGCCGTCAAATTCAAAAGCCTCACCGCGTTTGACGACGCGCAGCGGAATGCCGTGTTGACGAATCGCTTGCGAAAACAAATCGGTTGATGATGCAAACCCCGCCAGTGCCTGTTTGACCGCGAAGCCCTGCGTGATTTCGCCGAAGGCCTCGACGTGATCGCTGTCGGCATGCGTAGCCGCAATGTAATCAAGTCGCCGCAAACCCAGCCGCCAGAGATAGGGCATCACGGCGGCTTCGCCAATGCCGATGCGGTCTTCGATAAACAGGTCTTCGTTGAGGTCTTCGTTATTGACCGCGTAAGCCAGCCGTCCGCCGCTGTCGAGCACCATGGTTTGTCCGCGTGGAAATTGCAGCAACATTGCGTCGCCTTGGCCTACGTCTAGGAAGGTGATGGCGAGCCGCCCCGGCATGAAGTGCGGCGCGAAAGGATGCGCGATGATGAGTGTGCTGATAATCAAAATGGCGCTGATGGTTGCAGCGGCGCTGAGGCGACCGTTGCGTCGTCGCGTCGCGTCATTCGCCGCATCGCCCTTGCGCAACGGATGCCAAACGTTGAGCAAGACGACCAGCACGATGAACAGCAGCCAGTAACCGCCATAAACATAACGTTCGCCCGTGCCCCAATCGGGTACGCGCAAGCGCGCGAGTGGCAGCGCGAGTGGTTGCTCACCTGCGCTGACGGTGAGCTTGCCGAGCCAGTGAATCAATGGGCTGAACCAGGCGGCGAGTGTTGCGCTGAAAATGCCAACGGTGAGTTGCGCCGCACCAACGATCATCAGCGCGCTGATCAAGAGGCTTTCGATTACGTTCGTTAGCGGCGAAACAATCGAGAACCGGTGAAAGTGAATAACCATCAACGGCAACAGTGCGAGTTGAATGCAAACGGTTGTGACCAATGTCGCCGTTACCCAGCGCAACGGCGCTTGCAGCCGCGCGCGACTCAGCCAACGCGCCACGCGCCATTTTTCGATGCGATATTTCACTGTGCCTTCTTTCATCTCAATGCGGTAATTGCGTTCATCCCAAAACAACAGTTCGGCCAATCGTTTGATCGAACGCGGCACGCGCGGCGGATAAGGCGTTGACGCCGTAGGCTCCCACGTGCCGATGTGTCGCAGCCTTTCGTAAAGCGGTGCGACCAGCGCGACGATGACCAACACGGTGAGGAACGAAAGCTGAAAGCCTGGATTGAAAAGATCGCGCGGCTGCCACGCCAGCAACACCAGCGCCGAAGCCGCCAGCGTATTCGCGCCTAACGCTTGCCGGAAGAGCAATTGCCCTAACAGTGCAATCGTAATCATCACTGTCGCGCGCGTGATGGCGGGTTGCGCGCCGACCATCACCGTATAAGCCCACAGCAACACGATCACCACAACGTATTGCGTCACGCGCGAACGCCACACGCGCCGCGCGAGCCACAGCAAGACGAAAGCAATGACAGCGACGTGCGCGCCTGAAATGACGAGCAAGTGAAACGTGCCGCCTTCGCGAAAGGTTTGCGCCGCGCGGCGATCAAGCCAGTAACGGCTGCCCAATAACGAAGCCGCTAAAATTCCAGCGGCGGGTTGGCGATTGGTTTGAATAAGTCTTTCTATGGCTGTGGCACGCCAACGATATAACCGCCAGAGCAAGGCATTGCGCGGCGCATCGCCCAAACGTTCGATCAACAGTGGACTCTTCACCCAGCCCGTCGCGTCTACGCCGCGCAGTTCCAACATCTCGCCGAATTGCGGCGCGCCCGGATTGCCGAAGCCTCCGCTGGTTGTGAGCATCACGAGCATCCGTACGCGCGTGCCGTAATCGAGTTGCAACGCGACGTAATCCTGTTTCGAGGTTTCATCGCGCAACGGCGCTACGATTTGCACCGCGCCGGTGGCGGTGTGGATTTGCGCGAAGGAGGAAAGTTGCTCGACGTTGAGGCTCAGATAAAAACGATCGGGCGCGGCTTCGGGCGTGGTGGCGAGTGTGCCGATGAGTTCGACGGGTTCGTCAGCGCGCCACGCGCCGCGTTCGTAAAGTTTGATGACACGCGAAGGCGCGACTTGCGCCGCGTGCAAAGCCCACAATCCTGCACCTGCGAGTGCAAAGCCGCATAACAAAATCGTTGTGATGAATGCGTCGCGCGCGTGCATCCGCCAGCACAACAGCGCGACACACCAGACAATCACGAAAGCGTTGAGCCATACGCGCGGCGTAAGCGTGAGGCGCGACGCCAGCCACAATCCTGCGATAAAGGCCAACGCCAAAAAGACCAGCGGCTGTTGCGGCAAAGTGATTTGTGGAAAGGTTAAACGGCGCATGGCTAATGAATGTATAGAGTGCCCAACGTTTAGAGTACCGCCTTTAGGCGGAATCGGAGGCTTTAGCCGACTTGCAAGTCGGCTAAAGCCTCCGATTCCGCCTAAAGGCGGTACTCTAAACAGTTAAACGGTTGGCTTTGAGAGTTTCGCTATTGTTTCTACGTGAAAGGTTTGCGGGAACAGATCAAAGGCCGTCACCGCGTCTAAGTGATAACCGTAACTGAGCAGCGCTTTCAGATCGCGCGCCAGCGTCGCCGGGTCGCACGAGACATAAATCAATTGCGGTGCGTCGAGCGCGGCGAGGCGTTCGATGACGGTGAGGCCAGCGCCGGCGCGGGGCGGATCAAGTATGACTAAATCAGGGCGCGGCCATTCGGCGCTTTTGTGTTTGAGCCAGGCTTCGACCGAGAGGCCGTCGAAATGTACGTTCGCAATGTTGTTGGCTTTGACGTTGGCGAGGCCGTGCGCGGCAGAAAGTTTGCTGCCTTCGACGGCGACGACTTGGGCGAAACGCTGCGCGAGTTGCAAGGCGAAAAGTCCTACGCCGGCGTAAAGGTCAATCACCAAATCGCCGCTCGTATTGCCGACGACTTCTTCGACCAACGATTCGACCAGTAAACGATTGCCTTGAAAGAACGAACGAACGCCGAACTCATACCGCATGCCGGCGATGTTTTGCTGCGCCGTACCTTGCGCGTCAATCTCTTGCGCTTTGGCATCTTCGCCGGTCGCAGGCGTGATGAAGGTGGCATCGTCGCCGGCGGTTAAATGTACGCGTGTCGCGCCGTAAGGAATCAGCGCGGGTTCGTCGTGCAAGCGTTGCAACTCACGATTGAGCGAAGGCAGCAAAATCGCGCAATCGCGCACTTCGCAAATCTCGCGCGTACCCGATTGGTAATAACCGATGTGAACCTTGTCATGAACGTCGCGGCGCACTTTGATTTCGGCGCGCGAGCGATAGCCGAACTCATCTGCCGCGCGCACGGGAATCTCGTGCGTCCATTCGATTTGTCCAAGCCGTCGCAACGATTCGCGGACGAATTCGGCTTTGGCGGCGTGTTGGGCGGCGAGTTCTAGATGTTGCAACTGGCAGCCGCCGCATTGGCCGAAATGCGGGCAAGGCGGCTGACGGCGCAGCGATGAAGGTTCGAGAATTTTTTCAATCACGCCGCGCGCGAAGTTGCGTTCGCATTGTGTGATGCGAATGCGCAGGCGGGCGCCCGGTGCAGCGAGCGGTACGAAAACCGTTTGCTTGCCGTAACGCGCCAGGCCTTCGCCGCCGTATACCAGCTTTTCGATTTGCACTTCCACTACGTCACCGAGGGTGAGCGCGGGCGCGAGTTGTTCACCAAATGCGGTCATTTTAATTCAAGTAAAAAAGGCTCAGGCGCGGTACGCGATAAGTTTCGCGCAAGCGGCGCGCGAGATAATTTTGCCGCGTCTGTTCAAACACGGCGGCTTCCATCTTGTCTTTGTAAGCGCGCATTTGTTTGTTCGTGTCTTTTTCGAGCGACTTCAGCGTCTCAGCATCGGCGCATTGTTTGAGGCCTTCGAGAATGACGTTTTCGATCAGCGTTAGATCGGTTTCAAGCGCTTCGGCGTTGAAGGCTGACGACTCGTTGAGCGCCGCGACGATTTCGTGCAAGCGGGCGGCGGCGCGTCCAAAAACTTCAGCCAGCGGCCAGTCGTTTTCGTGCTGACGGTTCAACCCGTCAAGCAGTGCGTGTTGCTCGTGCAAGTGTTCGATGACGCGCTTCACGCTGAAAATCGAAGCATCTTCGTCTTTCGTCACGTGGCCGTTGCTTCCATTGCCGCCGATGTGTGCGGCGGTGTGGTCGAGGAAAAGGGCTTCGACTTCCTGCTGGCAAAAAAACAGCGTATTGACCTTGCGTCCGCGATGCAGCCGCTTGTCATAACCGTCAAACGAACTGTTGATGCCGCGCAAGACGACGTGCAACGGTACGCCGCGTTGTTTCCAGCTTTCGATCAGCGACCAATCGAGCGGCGACACCAGCAAGTGGCTGCCGCGCCGTTTGACGAATTCGCTTTCGACCTCAGAGAAATAATTGAAATAGTTCATGCCGCAAAAGAATGAACACCGTTTGGTGAAACGTGTTTTGTGGGTCTGACTTACAACGGAAAAAACATCAATCTCAGCGGCTGATTTGTCGAACGGGCCGCGCGCCTGCTGTGGGAATCGCGCATGTCTCTCACTCAACGGCGGGCATCTTAGCTTGTCAGGCTCAGGCTTGCCAGCCGTGTCGCCCGATTAGTTTTACGAACTTGCAGGCACCGTGATCTTCGCGCGTGAACTCATCGCCGTGGCGGGTGGCGCGAATCAATCGCTGTTCGCGTTCGTCGCCGACGGGAATGACCAGCCTGCCGTTTTCATCGAGTTGATCGAGCAGCGGTTGCGGCACATCAGGCGAACCCGCGGCCACGAGAATGCCTTGAAAGGGCGCGAGGTCTTGCCAGCCCATGGTCCCGTCCATCCATTTGATCGTCGTGTTGTGAAATCCGAGCGTTGTCATCAAGGCTTGGGCGCCGCGCGCGAGTTCGGTCAGTCGTTCGAGTGCGAAGACTTGCCCCGCGACCATTGCCAATACAGCGGTTTGATAACCCGACCCCGCGCCAATCTCTAACACGCGGTCGTGCCGATTGAGCATCAGCAATTCGGTTTCGCGCGCGACGATGTAAGGTTGCGAAATGGTTTGCTGGCCTGCGATGGGCAGCGCGTGATCGCCGTAAGAATTGTGTCGCATCAGTTCGGGCACGAAAAGATGGCGTGGCACGGCGAGCATCGCGGCGAGTACTCGTTCGTCTTTGATGCCTTGCTTGCGCAGGCGCGCGACCATCTCGGCGCGGTGGCGCGTATGGGCAGGCGTGTCTTGCTGATAAGTGAGTTTCAGATTGTGGGTGAGTTTTATGTCCATCGTTATTGACGTAGCACAGACTTCAGTCTGTGACCCGTAGTGTAGACTTTAGTCCGCACAGTTCGATTCTTTTTGTGCGGACTAAAGTCCACACTACGGGTCACAGACTGAAGTCTGTGCTACGTCGGCTCCACTTTTCGAGCAAAGCGTAATCAGTCAAATCAACGCGCAGCGGCGTGATCGAGGCTACGCCGTCGCGCATCGCGGCGTAATCGCTGTCAGGTTCGACTTCATCGAAAAACTTTTGCGCGCCGATCCACAGATAAGGCAGCCCGCGCGGATCGGTTCCGCTGAAGATATTGTTTTGCGCGCCTTTCATGCCTTGCTTCACCCAACGTACGCCACGAATCGGGCCGACGGGTACGTTGACGTTCAAGATCGTATGCGGCGGCAAGCCTTCGTCTAACACTTTGCGCGTAACTTGCGCCGCGAATTCAGCCGCGTGAGAAAAGTCGCCTTCACGCATGGATAAGCTCACCGCGATGCCGGGCAAGCCGCAAAGCGCGCCTTCGAGCGCACCGGCGACTGTGCCTGAATAGATGACGTCGTCGCCGACGTTCGCGCCGTGGTTGATGCCTGAAACCTCGATGTCAGGCGGCGTATCTTTCAAGATCGTCGTCACCGCGAGAATTACACAATCGGTCGGCGTACCGTCTACCGTGTAAAGATGTTCGTCGTGTTTTCTCACGCGCAGCGGTCGCGTCAGCGTCAGCGAATGCGAAGTCGCGCTTTGTTCGGTCGCGGGCGCGACGACGAAAACTTCGCCGACATTTGCCAAAGCGGCGGCGAGCGTTTTGATTCCTTCGGCAAAATAGCCGTCATCGTTGGTCACTAAAATTCGTGGCATAAATTTTTGCTGGTTCGGCTTATAACCTGCCGATGGTTTCGTAATGCAACAACTCAACTTCAGGGCTGTGATAGCCGTCGCGCGCGGGTTCTTCGCGCAACAAGTCCGTACTCAAATACTTTTTGTTATCGTCGCAAAATACCGTAGCGACTACAGCATCATCGCCCAGTTCGTTTTGCGCCTTGAGCGCCGCGATGAAATTCGCGCCCGAAGAAATGCCCACAGCCAAGCCAAGCTGCGCCGCCAGTTTTTGCGCCAGCAAAATCGCATCGCCGTCATTCACGCTGATGACCGCGTCGAGGCTTTGCAATTCGACGATGGCGGGAATGAATTCGTCGCTCACGCCCTGAATGCGGTGATGCCCGACCTTGCAGCCCGTGCTTAACGTAGGCGATTCAGCCGGTTCGACCGGATGCAACTTTACGCCTGGGAAGTGCGCGCGCAGATAACGTCCCGTACCCATAATCGTGCCGCCCGTGCCTACGCCCGCGACGAAGGCGGCGGGACTCAAGCCGCGCGTTTGCAACTGGCGATGCAATTCGGGGCCGGTCGTGGTTTCGTGCGCTTCGACGTTGGCGCAGTTGGAAAATTGACAAGGCAAGAAAGTTTGGGCTTCGCGCGCGGCGAGTTCTTCGGTCATGCGAATGCTGCCCAAGAATCCGCCTTGCTCTTTGCTGACGGGTACGATTTGCGCGCCGAGGCTGCTAATCAAAGCGACGCGCTCGCGGCTCATCCAGTCGGGCATGAAAATGGTTACGTCGTGGCCGAGCGCGCGGCCAATCGCCGAAAAGGCAATGCCCGTATTGCCGCTGGTCGCTTCGATAATTTTATCGCCAGGACGAATGCGGCCTTCGTCATAGGCCTTATGCAGAATGTGCAGCGCCATCCGGTCTTTAATGCTGCCCGTGAGATTCAGGTGTTCGGCTTTCGCATAAATCACCCGCTCGCTGCTGCGATAGCGATAATGCACCGCCAGCAACGGCGTATTTCCGATCAAATGATTGAGCGCCTCAAAGCGCGACTGTGTGGTTTTCAAATCAAACCGGAAATTTTAGCCACGAATTTTCACGAATTGGCACGAATGAGATGTCGTCGCGCCAATAAAAAGAATTCGTGTGAATTCGTGGCTAAAATTCTTTTCCTTTCTTTTATGTTTCTGCGATCAGCATCGCTGCCAGCAACGGAATCATCAACTCGTGATGTCCGGTCAGGCTGTATCCATGCCCCGCGCCGTTCGCTACCGGTCGCCGCACGACGTTGGTTTGCGGGCGATAGTGTTGAATGAAGTCGAAATTGGCCGTCGTGAAATCCTGCAACGAATGACCGAGATTGCGTACGACGGTGACGGCTTTCAAGAAGACTTCGGGCAGCGTGACGGCGGAACCGAGATTGAGGTATACGCCGCCGCCGTCGAGTTCGCGTACGAGCGAGGCGAAGAGTTTGAAATCGTGATGCGAAGCCGCACCAATCGCCGCGCCATCAGCTTGCGGATGAATGTGCAAAATGTCTGTGCCCAACGTGACGTGAACCGTGACAGGCACTTTCATTTCATAAGCCGCGTGTTGCAGCGAATAGGCAGCGTATTCAGGTTGGGCTTGCATCAGCATTCTTCCCACGCTTTCGCCCAATCCTATTCCGTCACGCGCGCCTGTGTTGATGGCTTCGTTGAGCATGCGTCCGGTTTCTTCTGCCATCCCGAACGTGCCGTCAGTGAGCGAGGTGTCTACGTCCTCTGAAGTCCAGCCCGCCAGCGCGATCTCGAAATCATGCACAATGCACGAACCGTTCATCGCTACGGCGGTGGCGAAACCGCGCCGCATCAGATCAATCAACACAGGCGCGAGTCCGGTTTTGATGACGTGTCCGCCGATGCCCCAGATGATGGCGCGTTGTTTTTGTTTGGCTTGTTGAATGGCAGCGGCGACGGCGCGCAACGAATCGGCGGCTAGGAGGTGTGGCAAGGAATCGAAGAGCGCGAGGGTTCCGCGCGCGTCTTCATCCGTCAGCGGACGCGCGAAATCGCGCACCGTCACTTTGCTGGGGCGCGCAGACAACGGATAGGTTACGGCCTCAATAAATTGAAGCGGCGATGGCTCATAAATTGACATTGCAAACTCATTGATTCAATTTTCGTCAACGAAGCGGCAATATAGTGAACCCGACAACGCAAAACAAAGCACGCAATGAATCAGTTACCGCCTGACACCTTAAACGACATCGGCGTACTCAAACGCCGCGAGATCGAAGCCCGCATTCTCGCGCCTGTGCTGGCGGCGTTAGGCGAAGAGTTTGGACGCGAACGAGTGCTCGAAATCGTCCGCGACACGATCATTCGCGTCGCCCGCGAACAAGGCGCACAACTCGCCGCGCAAACCGGCGGCAACGAGATGGCGGATTTCGCGCGTGCCTTGCTGGCTTGGCAGAAAGACGACGCGATGCAGATGGACGTGTTGACGGAAAACGACGAACGCTATGACTTCAACGTGACACGCTGTCGTTATGCTGAGATGTATCGCGCGCTGGGCATTCCCGAACTCGGCGCGGTGCTTTCGTGCAATCGGGATTTCGCGTTGATCGAAGGCTTCAACCCAACCATTCAACTGACGCGTACGCAAACCTTGATGCAAGGCGCGGCGTGTTGCGACTTTCGGTTCGTCAAGATAGATCAGGAGGAAAAGCAATGAGCGAACAAGCCAAAAACAAAGTGCGCAAGTTGTGGCAGATGGACGACCTGTTTCACAACACGTCACGTTATCCGCATAAGCAGAACGTACCGCGCACCGACCGGCTGGCGGCCATCCTGCGCGACGGCATCGTAGCGCCCGCCGCCTGCACCGACGGCTCTGTCTGTTCCGACCTCAACCTCACCGTGCAAGGTTCGACCGTGCCTTATGACAGCATCGTTTTTTTGCATCGTTACGGCGAACCGTCGTGGCTCTATACGATTTCCCAGCCGGGCCATTTCACGGTGTTCGTTGATCCGGCTTTTCCGGTGATGACGCCGCAAGACCTCGAACCCCATTGGGTCAAGCTGAGTCAGGATGAAGTTTACGTGCAAGACCGCGTGCCGCCCGACCGTCTCATCGCCCTCGTCGTCAACGAAGCCGACGCGCAAGCAGTGCTGACCGAATTTCAAGCAGAGTTAGAACGGCTCGCCTTGCCGCTTTACCTTTATAACGGCACGGTGCTTTGGCCGACGTGAACATATTGACGTATAACTGGCGCGGCAACATTGAAGCAGTTATTCAATTCAGCCTGCTCACACGCAGTACCAAAAACAACCAACGAATCAGGTAAGGGCAAGTGATGAAAACTTTGCTGCGCGAACTTATGTTTCCCTTAATCGCCGTCGTCGCCGCCTTCGTCATTGGCGGCCTCGTCGTGCTGGCGATTGGCGACAATCCGTTCACGGTCTATCGCATCTTGTTGTCTTCGGCGTTCGGGTTTTATGACGCGCTGGGCAATTTCACCTGGGACAACTGGGGCTATACGTTGTTTTACGCGACGCCGCTGATTTTTACCGGCCTCGCCGTAGCTCTCGCCTTTCAATGCGGCCTGCTGAACATCGGCGCGGAAGGCCAATTGTATTCCGCCGCCTTCGCAGCCGCATGGGTTGGCATCACGTTCAAATCGCTGCCCGCCATCGCGCTCGTACCGCTTTGCATGCTCGCCGCAATGTTGATGGGAGCCATCTGGGGCGGCATTCCCGGCTTGCTCAAGGCGCGCTTCGGTTCACACGAAGTGATCAATACGATCATGATGAATTTCATTGCCGTCGGCTTGGTGAGTTGGCTGACGCAGGCTTATTACAAAACGCCCGGCGACCCGATCATGCAAACCGTACCGATTGCCGACCAGGCGCATCTCGCGCGGTTGCATACCTTCCTGCCGCCTTTCCCCGCACGCATTCCGTTGAATCTGGCTTTCGTGTTGGCGCTGCTCGCGGCGTTTCTGGTCTGGCTGTTTTTGTGGCGAACGAAGTGGGGCTTTGAGATTCGCGCGGTCGGCGCAAGTCCGGCGGCGGCTGAATACGGCGGCATCAGCGTGTCGCGGCAAATCATTTTGGCGATGGCACTGTCAGGCGCGCTCGCCGGCATGGTCGGCATCAACGAAGTGCTGGGTTATCGCTATCGTTATTACCACGACTTCTCGCCCGGTTACGGATTCACCGGCATCGCCGTCGCACTGCTCGGTCGCAACCATCCGCTCGGCGTTATTCTCGCGGCGATTCTTTTCGGCGCACTCATTCGCGGCGGCCTGTTCGTAGACATCTTCACCGACAAAGTCTCGAAAGACCTCGTGCAGGTGCTGCAAGCGATCATCATTTTGTTTGTGGCGATGGAGCTTTTGTTCAAACGAATGTTCGCTCATCGGCTGAAACGTGCGTAATACGCAGGAGAAGCTATGCCGCAATTTAACGAATATCGAATTCCGGCCAAAAGAGTCAGCTCGCTTTGTTGGCTGGGCGACAAGTTGGTTGATTGGGTTGGTGGCGGAGCTTCTTATGCTCTTGATGGCACTGTTACTGAGCGCCCAGTGCATTACGGATACCGCTTTGACGCCGCGATAGTTTCTCCTTCAGGTCAGTACGCTGTTATTTATGAGTTATTGGGGACGAAGGGTTTGTTACTCAAAGACGGAAAAATTTTACGCGAACTCAATCGTAGTTACTATCACGCGGAAGTTTATGAATATCCGATAACGTTTATCCGCCAAGCAGATGGGCGTGAACTCTTAGCGCATTGCCCGAATGATTACTGCCGAATTGATATTGAAGACATAGAAACGGGCGATTGTTTGACTCAATCAGCGACTCGCAAGCCAGAGGATTTTTTCCATTCGCGATTGGCTTGCGATGCGTCAGGGCAAAGGCTGTTGAGTGCAGGCTGGGTTTGGCATCCGTGGGATGTGATTGCGCTTTATGACGTTCAACAGGCATTAACTGAACCAACGACACTTGACGGTACTGGAATCGCACCGAGTACCGGCGCTGAAATTTGCAGTGCTGTTTTTGCTGATAACGAAACGCTGGTATTGCTAACCTCGAAGGAAACTAACGACGGAGGCAAAGCAGATGACAGTGATCCGCTGTGGAGCGCGGGGCCGAACGCAATCGTTTATTACGATGTGACAACGCAAAAATGTTTGTCGGTTTCTGGTGCCGAAGAATTGGTTGGCAGGTGCATGCCTGTTGATCGGAATTCTCTGGTTGGTTTTTATGAATCCCCAAAGCTTTTTGATTCGCTGACCGGCAAGGTGACTCATCGTTGGCCGCAACTTAAAACAGGAAAGCAAGCCAGTAGTATCATTTGGGGGGATGGCGTGCCACCTACGTTTGCGATAGATACGCAAAAAAAACGTTTTGCGGTCGCTGGCGACGAAGAAATAACTGTGATTGAAATTGTAACGGAATAGTTGCGAGTTACGACTTGATGACTGTATTGAAGAAGTTGTTTTATGGACAAATTGAGTCATTATCGCGCCGCCATCAAAGATATTTTGAAAAAGCATGCTGCGGTGCCGCATCACTACGGACAAATTACCGACCGTGTAGTTTGCGACGAAGAAAACGATAACTATTTGTGGTTGAGCGAAGGCTGGAACAAAGACCGCCGTGTGCATCATTGCATCGCTCATCTCGAAATCATCAACGGCAAAATCTGGATTCAAAAAGACCGCACTGAAGACGGTATCGCTTTGTATTTGGAACTGGAGGGCATTCCCAAACAAGACATAGTGTTGGGTTTTCACCCCGCCGATGTAAGACCGCTGACGGAATACGCCGTAGCCTGAAAGGAAAAACGATGAGCGCCTTATTTCAAAAAATGAACTTGAAAGACCAAAGCACCGTGGTCGTATTGAATGCGCCTGCCAGCTTTGAAACGGAATTGGCTGTGTTGAAAGACGTTGCGATTGCACGCGAATTGAAAGCCGTGAAAGAGATTGAGTTCTCGCTGGCCTTCGTTACCAAACAGGCCGAAGTGGATAAGTTCGCTCAAGCCGTCGCCAAAAAGGTCAAAGGCGATGCTGTCGTGTGGTTTGCTTATCCGAAAGGTACGTCGAAAAAATACAAGTGCGAATTCAACCGCGACAATGGTTGGGCGGTGCTGGGCGAGTTGGGTTACGAACCGGTGCGGATGGTGGCGATTGACGAAGACTGGTCGGCGCTGCGGTTTCGCCGCGTAGAGTTCATCAAGGTGATGAAGCGCAACGAGAAGATGGTGCTTTCGGTGGCAGGCAAAGCAAAGGCCGCCAAGAAAACCCCATAACTCCTATCACTCCCATAACTCCTATCTGCGACTATGCTCAGAAACATTTTCAATTACACCTTGATCGCTTCGACATTGCGGTTGGCGACGCCGTTGATTTTGGCGGCGCTGGGCGGGTTGTATTCCGAACGCAGCGGCGTCATCAACATTGCGCTCGAAGGCATGATGTTGGCCGGAGCCTTCACCGCCGCCGTCGTGACCGTATTCACGCACAGCCCGTGGCTTGGCTTGCTCGCGGCGATGACGGCGGGCTTGTTGGTGGCGTTGTTGCACGCGGTGGCTACGATCAACTATCGCGCCGATCAGGTCGTGAGTGGCACGGCGATCAACATTCTTTTCCTCGGCGTACCCGCGTTGCTGTCGGGCGCGTTATTCGATTCGACGGGGGCTACGCCGCAATTGCCGAAAGAAGAAGTGCTGCCTGACGTAGCGTTGTTTAATCCTGAAAGTTCGCCCGCGCTGGCTTCGATCTTTAACCAAAAGCCGTTGGTCTATCTCGCGTTCATCTTGGTCGGCGTGACGTTTTATGTGTTGTATAAAACTTCGTTCGGCTTGCGGCTGCGCGCGGTGGGCGAGAATCCCGAAGCGGCGGATACGGCAGGCGTGAACGTGCGGCGGATGCGTTATGCGGGCGTATTGATCTCAGGCGCGTTGGCCGCGTTGGGCGGAGCTTATCTTTCCATCGGGCAGAATTCATTGTTCACGCGCAATATGACGGCGGGGCGCGGATTCATCGCACTGGCGGCGTTGATCTTCGGCAAATGGCATCCGGTGGGCGCGTTGCTGGCTTGCCTGTTATTCGGCTTGGCTGAGTCAGTGGCGATTCGTATGCAAGGCACGGTGAATATTCCGAATCAATTCATTCAGATCGTGCCTTATGTGCTGACGATAGTTGTTTTGGCAGGTTTGGTGAGCCGCGCTACGCCGCCCAAGGCGCTGGGCGTGGCGTATGCGAAAGAGTGATTTTTATGCAACCTGAAACCCTCGCGTTACACGCCGCTGAACTTTCCGTTTACGGTTCCGTCGCATCGCCCATCGTGCTCTCGACGACATACGAACGCGATGCCGACAACCAATTGGTGAGCGAGTATTTCTATTCGCGTACCGGTCATCCTAATCGGCAAGCCTTCGAACAAATCGTCTCTGCGTTAGAAGGCGGCACGGTGGCGGCGGCGTTCGCTTCGGGCAACGCGGCAACGCAAGCCGTAATGCATGCGCTTGCGCCGGGCGATCACGTGATTGCACCCGTAGACATTTATTTCGGCACGCGCGCCGTCATCGAATCGCTTTATACGCGCTGGGGCTTGCAGGTTTCTTTCGTAGACACGACCGACCTCGACGCGATCAAAGCCGCGTGGCAGCCCACGACGAAACTCGTCTGGATTGAAACGCCTTCCAATCCGCGCTTGCGCATCACCGACATTGCCGCCGCCGCCGAACTCGCGCACGCACGCGGAGCCTTGCTGGCAGCAGACAACACCTGGGCGACGCCGATCTGTACGCGCCCCTTTGAACACGGCGCCGACATCGTGATGCACTCGACCACCAAGTATTTCGGCGGCCATAGCGATACGTTAAGCGGCTTGATCGTGATGCGTGACAGCAATGAATTTTTTGAACGCATTCGCACGATGCAAACCATCGGCGGCACGGGCGCAGCGCCTTTCGATTGCTGGCTCTTGCAACGTAGCGTCGCCACGATGGCCGTTCGTGTTGAACGCCAATCACAAAGCGCCGCGCAACTGGCTGAAGCGTTGAGCCAACACACGCGCATCGCCAATGTGAATTATCCCGGGTTGGCTTCGCACGCGGGCCACGCGATTGCTGCGCGCCAGATGCGACCGTTCGGCGGCATGCTTTCAATTGAAGTCGCAGGCGGTGCGGAAGAAGCCTTGCGAATGATTGGCAAGGTTCAGTTGTTCAAACGGGCTACGAGTTTGGGCGGCGTCGAAAGCCTGATCGAACATCGCGCTTCGGTCGAAGGACCGCAATCGAAAACGCCGCCGAACCTGTTGCGCGTTTCGGTCGGCTTGGAACACGCGGATGATTTGCTCGCCGATTTGTTGCAAGCGTTGGATTGATAGTGCTCGGCTTTGCAAGCCGCCTTGAAAGCGAATGATGCGCGCTGCTAAAGAAATTGTCTTGCCGTCATTTCGCACAGTATTTTGCCAAGAGTTGAGGGCGTCAGCCGAAGCGAGAGAGCGCCACCGTTGAGAGTAATCAATGACTGAACAAGAAATCGAACAATCACTGATCGAAAAACTAGGCGAACTCAAATACAGCTATCGCCCAGACATACGTGACCGCGCCGCGCTGGATAAGAACTTCCGCGAGAAGTTTGAGGCGCTGAACCGCGTCAACCTGACCGACGGCGAGTTTCAACGGCTGCTAGAGCAAATCATTTCGCCAGATGTCTTCGCCGCCGCTCGTCATTTGCGCGAACGCAACAGCTTTGAGCGCGATGACGGCACGCCGCTTTATTACACGCTGGTCAATATCAAAGACTGGTGCAAGAACACGTTTGAGGTCGTCAACCAACTGCGCATCAACACCGACAACACTCATCATCGTTATGACGTAATGCTGCTCATCAATGGCGTGCCGG
Organism: Acidobacteriota bacterium; assembly: GCA_013140935.1. Taxonomy (GTDB): domain Bacteria; phylum Acidobacteriota; class Blastocatellia; order RBC074; family RBC074; genus JACPYM01. Next base: position 972 of record JABFSD010001209.1, on the reverse strand, counting down.
TCGTGCAAATCGAATTGAAAACCCTGACCATCACACCGCGTCGCGCGATGGAACAGATCGTTGATTACAAGAATGATCCCGGCAACGGCTACAGCAAAACCCTGCTTTGCTTTGTGCAGTTATTCATCGTCAGCAACCGCAGCGATACCTGGTATTTTGCCAACAATAACCATCGTCATTTCAGCTTCAATGCCGACGAACGCTTTTTGCCGCTCTATCAATTCGCCAGTCCTGACAATAAGAAAATCACGCATCTCGACAGCTTCGCCGAAACCTTTCTCGCCAAATGCGCGCTCAGCGAAATGATCAGCCGTTATATGGTGTTGGTCGCCAGTGAGCAGAAATTGCTGATGATGCGGCCTTATCAAATTTATGCCGTCAAGAATATCGTCGCGTGCATTCAGCAAAACACCGGCAACGGTTATATCTGGCACACGACGGGCAGCGGCAAGACGCTCACGTCGTTCAAGGCTTCGACCTTGCTCAAAGACAATCCCGCCGTTGATAAGTGTTTGTTTGTGGTGGATCGCAAAGACCTCGACCGCCAAACGCGCGAAGAGTTCAATAAATTTCAGGAAGGTTGCGTCGAAGAAAACACCAACACCGAAACGCTCGTCCGGCGCTTGCTCTCGGACGATTACGCCGACAAGGTGATTGTCACCACGATTCAGAAATTGGGGCTGGCGCTGGATGGCAGCAACAAACGCAATTACAAAGAACGCCTTGAACCGTTGCGCAAACAGCGCATGGTCTTCATCTTTGACGAATGCCACCGCTCGCAATTTGGCGAGAATCACAAAGCCATCAAAGAATTTTTCCCCCATGCGCAACTATTCGGTTTTACCGGGACGCCGATTTTTGAAGACAACGCCAACTATCAAAAGATCGAAGGCGAGCAGGCTACGCTCAAAACTACGCAGGATATTTTTCAGCAGGAACTGCACGCTTACACCATCACGCACGCTATCGAAG
>JABFSD010001004.1 GCA_013140935.1 Acidobacteriota bacterium | reverse complement strand
CAGTTCACGCCGTATGTTTCCGCGTCTACGTTGCTACCCGAATTCACGCCGCGCGCTGTTATTTTGGGCGCGCTGTTCGGCATCATCTTCGGCGCTTCGACGGTTTATCTCGGCTTGAAAGTCGGCCTCACGGTGAGCGCTTCGATCCCCATTGCCGTACTCGCCATCACCGTCTTGCGCGCTTTCGGCAAGGCTTCGATTCTCGAAAACAACATCGTACAAACCACTGGTTCAGCCGCCGAATCCATCGCCGCCGGCATCGTCTTCACGATTCCCGCATTGTTGATTCTCGGTTTGGACATAGACATCACGCGCACTTCATTGATTGCCGCCGCAGGCGGTTTGCTCGGCGTATTGCTGATGATTCCCTTGCGGCGTTCGTTGATCGTGAAAGAACACGGCACGCTGCCTTATCCCGAAGGCACGGCCTGTGCCGAAGTGTTAGTCGTAGGCGAAAAGGGCGGCTCGGACGCCAAAACCGTTTTTCTCGGCTTTGGCGTAGGTCTCGTTTTCAAGTTCCTCATGTCCGGTTTCAAATTCTGGAAAGAGATTCCGGCGAAGGTATTGACCGGCTATCAAGGCGCGCGCGTCGCGGCTGAAATTTCGCCCGAACTGTTGGGTGTCGGTTACATCATCGGCCCGCGCGTAGGTTCATACATGCTCGGCGGCGGCATCATCTCCGCGTTGATTTTGGTTCCGATGGTGAAGTTTTTCGGTTCAGGTCTGACGACGAATATCTTTCCCGCGCCGCCCGGCGAACTGATTGCGAATATGTCGGCCAGCCTCGTGTTTGATCGTTATGTGCGTTACATCGCGGCGGGCGCAGTGGCGATGGGCGGTATCATCAGTTTGATTCGTTCGCTGCCCACCATCGTGCAAGCCTTCAAAGCCGGACTCAAAGATTTCACGGGCGGCAGCGTCGCCAGCGCGCTGCGCACCGAACGCGACCTGCCGATTCCTTATGCAGTCGGCGGCATCTTCGTCTTGTTGCTCGCCATCGTGTTGATTCCCAAGTACGAAGTGAACCTGATTTCCGCGCTGATGATTTTGATCTTCGGCGCGTTTTTCGTGACGGTGTCTTCGCGCATCTGCGGACAAATCGGTTCTACGTCAAACCCGATTTCAGGGATGACGATTGCGACGCTGTTGTTCACGTCGTTGCTGTTTTTATTTCTTGGCAAAACGTCTCCGGCGGATCGCGTCATCGCTTTAACTGTCGGCGCAATCGTGTGCGTTGCCGCCGCGAACGCAGGCAATACATCACAGGATTTGAAGACCGGCTATCTCGTAGGCGCTACGCCGAAGTGGCAGCAACTCGGCCTGCTCGTAGGCGCGCTTACTTCGGCGCTCGTCATCGGCTGGACACTCGACTTCCTCAATCGTTCAGCCATCAACTTGCTGCCGGTCAACTATCCGACTTACACCGTACCGGCTGAGAACCTCAAAGCCGCTTATACCGATTCGCCGAAAACCGAAGATGGCAAGAGCTATCGCGTCGCGCAATTCCCAATCGAAGTTTCAGTTGACGAAGGCCGCACGCGCATTCAAGCGGGCAAATACCTCGTCGGCGACGACGGCAAGTTGCATTACCTCGTCAATCCCGGCGTCGGCGGCATCCGCCAAATGGTTACGGCGACGATTCCGGCTGAACTCGCAGGCAAGACGTTTACTGAAAGCGCATCCGTCAAGAAGACCGGACAGTCGCGCGGCATGGACGATCAGATGTATGAGCGTGTCAACGTCAAAGAAGGTTCGCGCGAATTCACGCTACTGGTTGACGCGAACGGTTCGCCGAAGTACTCGATTGAAGAAATGACCGGCAAACTCGACGCGCCGAAAGCCGCGTTGATGGGCGTGCTGGTTGACGGCGTGCTTACGCAAAAACTGCCGTGGTCATTGATTATCATCGGCGCACTGATTTCGCTGATGTTGGAAATCATCGGCGTACACGCACTGCCGGTCGCGGTGGGAATCTATTTGCCGATCTCTACATCGGCGACAATCTGCGCGGGCGGACTGGTTCGTTCGCTCGTCGAAAAACTCTCGCGCAAAGCAGGCCATCAGGACGCAACGCTGGCCGAAGAAGAAACCGGCAAAGGCGTGCTGCTCAGTTCTGGCTTGATCGCAGGCGGTTCTATCGGCGGGCTGCTCGTGGCTGGCGGGCGCGTAGCGATGGGCAGCGAAGAAAAACTCGGCATCGGCGGACACACGGCGCTGGCTTCAGGCGAATGGGCGAATGTGTTCGCGTTGATGATCTTTGCGGGACTGGCGTATTTCTTATTTTCTGTCGCCCGAAAACGATCTGCATAAACAATGAATTCACGAGCACCTCGTAATCGAACGCTCACCTTAACTGAGAGCGACCTCAAGCAATTGCGCAAACGGATTCAAGTGATCAAGCGTCCGGCGTTATTGGCGGATTGCGTCGGACGCACGATTCACGGCGATGCGTTGGCGGTGTTGCCTTTGTTGCTTGCGACGTCAGTTGACTTGCTGATCGTTGATCCGCCTTACAACCTGACCAAAACTTACAATGACTCTACGTTCTCGCAACAAGCGTGGGCGGAATATGAAAGCTGGGTCAACGAATGGCTGGCGTTGATCGTACCGCTGCTGAAGCCTGCGGCGTCGGTATATGTGTGCAGCGAATGGCGGTCTTCGGGCGCGGTGCAGCGCGCTTTGGAAAATCATTTCATCATCAAAAACCGCATCACCTGGGAACGCGAGAAAGGACGCGGTGCGTTGCGCAACTGGAAGAACTGTTCTGAAGACATCTGGTTCTGTGTGCGTAATGAAGACTATTTTTTCAATGTCGAAGCTGTGAAGCAAAAGCGTCGTGTCATCGCGCCTTACCGCGACTCCGACGGCAAGCCGAAAGACTGGCAGGAAGTAGCCGACGGCGGCTTTCGCGTTACGCATCCGTCAAACTTGTGGACGGATATTTCCGTTCCCTTTTGGTCAATGCCTGAAAACACCGACCACCCGACGCAAAAGCCTGAGAAGCTGATTGCCAAGCTGATGCTCGCAAGTTCGCAGCCCGGCGACGTAGTGCTTGACCCGTTCGCAGGCTCAGGCACGACGGCAGTGGTGGCGAAAAAATTGGGGCGGCAATTTATCGCCATCGAACGCGAAGAGCTTTATTGTCTTTACGCAGAAAAACGGTTGGAGATGGCTGAGTCGGAGCCAGCCATTCAAGGTTATTCTGGCGGGCATTTTTGGGAGCGAAATACGCTAGCTTTTCAGGACGTAAAAAAACCAGCGGGCGCGGCGGCGAATCATCAATCACAACTATTCGAGCCAAGCACATGAAAAGCAGCCTCTTCCAGACAACCGAATATTTGCAGGTGCAGGCGCGTGTCCGCGACTTGCTCAATCAGAGCGAAGATTTTCTTTCCGGCTATACAGCGCAAAGCCCGCGTGCCGCAGGCGATGCGATTGAAAACATTATTTCGGCTTCGTTCGCTCAACTGCTGGGCGAGCATTGCGGCGAGTACTCCGCCAGCTTCGCGCGACGGGCAATGGCTGATCTGGCTTTCAAAGACCGCGACGGGTTGTATTACGTGGTAGATGTAAAAACACATCGCACAGATACCAAATTCAACATGCCGAACCTGACTTCGGTCGAGCGTCTGGCGCGTTTTTATGAAGACGATGCCAATTACTTCACGGTGTTGTTAGTCGGTTACACAGTGCAAGGCATGCGGATAGACGTTTCTGAGGTTACGTTTGTACCAATTGAGTTTCTCGGGTGGGACTGTTTAACTATTGGCGCTTTGGGTTGGGGACAAATTCAGATCGCCAACGCCAACCACGTCACCATCAATCAAGGCTATTCACGCAAACGCTGGATGATCGAATTTTGCAACGCACTGCTGGAGTTCTATCCGAAAGAAATCGTCAAAATTGGCGAACGGATTTCGCGCTTCGAGCAAGTGCGTAATTTCTGGTTACAAAAGCCCGACGAGTTATGACAAGCGTCGGATTCACTTTCCACTAAACTTCTGGGAGACAACCACAATGACTGAAATGAACCTTACACGCCGTCGCCTGCTGATGGGCTTGGGCAGCGGCCTTGCGGCTTCGACGCTTGCACCGTCCTCATTATTCGCAAGCACGCGCCAAGCCAACGCGCCCATCCTGATGGGTGCGGGAAATCACAAATATGAATGGGTGCGCGGCTGGGGCAAGCTGCCCGAAGGCATGAAATACGGCTCGACGCACGGCGGCATTCAGGTAGACAGCAAGAACAACGTCTATCTCAACACCGACACCGACAACGCCATTATGGTGTTTAACGAGAGCGGCAAATACCTGCGTTCGTTCGGCAAGGAATGGAATGCTTCGGCGGACGGCACCGGCACGCACGGTATGCAATTGCGTAAGGAAGGCGGCCAGGAATTCATTTATCTGACCAATCTCGCGCGCAAAGAATTCGCCAAGATTACGCTGACTGGCGAGATCATCTGGCGGCAGGGCTTGCCTGAAAAATCGGGCGTCTATCAAAGCAAAGATCAATTCAAACCGACCGGCATTGCCGTTGCGCCCGACGGCAGTTTTTATGTGACCGATGGTTACGGACAAAACTTCATTCATCGTTTTAACGCGAAGGGCGAATATCAAAATTCGTGGGGCGGCAAAGTCGCGCAAGGCGAAAGACCGGATGGCAAATTCAATACGCCGCATGCGGTCATCGTGGATACGCGCGGGGCGCAACCGTTGGTGCTGGCGACCGACCGCGCGTTGAGCCGTTTGCAATGGTTCACGCTCGAAGGCAAACACGTCAAAACGCTCGACGGCAAAGATAGCGGTTTGTTGCGCTTGCCCGCCGCGTTGCACATTCGCGGGACTGATTTAGTCATCGGCGATCTGTCAGGCCGCGTGACGATTCTCGACAAAGACAACAATCTGGTCGCGCAATTGGGCGATCAGATGGATACGAAAATGCGCGCGAGCAACAAGTTCACGCCCGACCAATGGTCAGAGGGCAAGTTTGCTTCGCCGCACGGCATCACCTGGGATAACAAGGGCAACCTTTATATCGAAGAATGGATGCTGCAAGGCCGCATCGTTAAGTTGAAACGTGTGAAATAAACCGACGTGGCGCAGACTTCAGTCTGCGACCCGTTGTGTGGACTTTAGTCCGCGCAGTGTTGTGATGACACGCGGACTAAAGTCCGCGTTACGGTCGCAGACTGAAGTCTGCGCTACGTTTTTTTCGTCCAATCCTTATGAAGAAAATCTTTGGTCTGTTGTTAGTGTTGGCTTTCACGTTTGCGGCTTATGCACAAGCGCCGCAAGCTGCACCCTTCGAATTTGAAGCCAGCGAACAAATGATTCCGATGCGTGACGGCGTGAAGCTTTACACCGTCATCTGCGCGCCGAAAGGCCAGACG
>JABFSD010001001.1 GCA_013140935.1 Acidobacteriota bacterium | reverse complement strand
GCCTTCTTCATTAAGCTGATCGCTTCGTCAGGATTCGCCAGCGGCGGCTGTTTCAAGCCCGAAAGTCCGCCGATGACGCGCGCGATGTCCCATTGATTGTAGCCCTCAGGAATCGTGAACGATTTCGTCGCGACATCGCCTTTGGTGAGTTTGTTGAGGACTTCGAGCGGCGTGATGGGCGACTTGAATTCGTAATCCCCTGCCTTGAATTTCTGATCGCGCGCCGCCGTGCGCAACCACCACTTGATCGGCGTCGCACTCGCCAGCACGCCTTCTTTTTCCAACGTAGCGATAATCTCAGCACTGCCCGTCCCCGATTTGAAATTGATGACCTTGCCGTTGGCGCTATGCGTTTGCGGGCGATTCATTTCGCCTTTCAACCACGTCCAGCCAAAGAAGGCTCCACCGCCGCCGAACAGCAGCAACGCAGCCACGGCCAATACCAATTTATGAAAAGCAGAACGCGGTTTCGCGGGTTGTTCAGTCATGCAACTCCTGCTAAAAAATCCTCTAAAAGAATCAGCGCGGCGTATTCATCCGATTTCGCCTTGCGCTCGCGGGCATCGGCTCCCTGTTCGCGCAATCTCGCGTCAGCTTCGCGCGAAGTCAGCCGCTCATCTATCATTTGAATTGGCATCTGAATCGGCACGTCAGCGTGTGCTTGCAAGTGCGCTACGAAGCGTTCGACTTTAGCGACCGCCGCGCCGCGCGTACCGTCCATATTCAACGGCAAGCCGACGAGCAACAAAGCGACTTCGTATTCCGTGATGAGTTCGACCACATGCGCCGCCACTTGCGCATCGCTCAACTTCTGCCGCCGCAATGTCGTCAAGGGACGCGCCGTGAGCCGCAACTCGTCAGACACGGCTACGCCCATCGCTTTGGTTCCGTAATCGAGCGCCATCACACGAGACATAGAAGTTAGGGAATGACTACGCCGCGGAGTATGCGAGCTTGCAACGCAGTGCGTCAAATTCTCAATCGTCTTTGACCGGAGCAACTGATCGGCTAAACCCCGCAAAACCTCCACAACGGCGCCGTATCGCGTTTGGCGCAATAAGCCGCAAACAAAAACGCGAAGATGACAAACCCCGACGGGAATTCGGCAATGAGGCCACTATTGGTTTTGACGACATTCTGCTTGCGCTGTAAATCGTCAGCACCTGTTTCACATCTCGCACAATTCTATTTCTTCAATCCCCGCTGCCGTTGTTGCTGTTTTCCATGAATATTTTCTTCAGCCTCTTGAAGTGAACAATGATTGGTGTTAAAAGGGCTTGCCAATTGCATAACTCATAAGCAGCGACAAGCTGTCCGAATTTTCGGTACGCTCTCATTAGCCTCGTTGCTTATCACTAGTAAATATTTTTCAGAAGGACGAACCTCATTCTTTACCATCTGGAATCAGGTCAACCTTCTCGGCTCGTTTTTCTACGGCCCGCTTTTACGCCTCCTTTCCCATGGATTTCCGTTCAAGCGATTTTTGGCTGAAATTGCTGCGTTTTGCCCCAATTCGCTCAAGCGACGAATGGTTTTCGGTGCCATGTGCTGACGCCTCTCATCCCCGTTCGGCGTCAGTCGCCATTTGTCTTAACCCGTAAGGCTGAAGGCTACGTGGCGGTAGCTCCGGCCTGACTCTAGACAATTATTTTCTTTTTCTGCACCAAGTGGCGGATTAAGTCGCGGTTCGTCTTTTAGTAATAGCTAAAAGTAGGTAGAGGTTTACCTAACCGTAGCCCAATCTCGCCGCCCTAACCATCGTTTATTACTGGCTCATTGAGCCGGAGGTGGCCATGCGTGTATCTAATCGTCTGAACTTTTCCTTCACTCGCGCCTGTGCGTTTACGTTGTGCTTCGTATTGCTCGTCACCAGCCAGCCCGTCGCATTGTTTAAGGGAGTTTCTTTTGGGCAAGGCCTCGGTTTGGGGAACACCGCCGAATTGCGCACTAAAGAAACGCCGCTCAAAAACCTGCCTGATCCCAACAAGAGCGAAGAGGAAAAGATGAAACTCGGCAGTTTCCGCATTCCTGAGGGCACGCCCGCTACGCGCTGTCGTCACCACGACGAAAAGTGCAAGGTAGACAACAAAGAAAAGATCGGCTGGTGGTTTGGGGAACAACCCCTGACCAGTCCGCAAATTGCCGCCAGACGCAATGATGCCGCCAGCTTGACGAATCTGTTTCGCTGGGATGATTCCGCTCTCATCATGGACGCCGGTATTGGCGTGAGCAAGTACGCCAAAGCCACCACCACTACCACTACGGCTGCCCTGCAGGCGCTGAACGACCAACAAGTGATGTCGGCGCGCCTCGATCCCAAAAATCGCATCGGCGATAGCGGGGAAGACCTTTATTCGCGCAATTACAATTGGCAATTTCCTTTAGTCAGTCTGCCCGGGCGAGCCGGAATGGATTTGAACCTCACGCTCAGTTACAACTCGCTGATATGGGCGAAAAGAAACGGCGTGATGTATTTCGATCCTGAAAGCAGTCCCATCACTCCGGGCTTTTCACTGGGGTTCCCTTACTTCCCCAAAATGGCGAACCCTATTCTGAATTTGAACAATTCTCGTCAAGTGTTGTGGTTATTGCTGCCTTCTGGCCGTTCAGTGGAATTACGCGACACAACGACCGCCGGGCTTTATGAATCGGCTGATTCGACTTATACGCAATACAACAATGCCACCAAAACGCTGACGACTTCAGATGGCACGCGCTATTATTTCCCCAACGGCTATGTTTGCACGAAAATTACCGATCGCAATGGTAATTTCATCAGCATTACGTATGTCGGAACGACCAATCGAATTGACACCATAACCGACACCGCCAACCGGGTCGTTAAATTTACTTATCACCAAACACATAACACAGTGCAGTCAATTGCCCTGGAAATAGGCGTGAACACTTATCGTTCTTTGGCTACTTTCAGTTATGGCACTAACACTCTGGCTCATAATTTTTCTTCGCTAAGCGTAGCCAACGCACCAGTGGGGCAATATCCCGTCTTGACACGAGTCACGCAGTATGACGGCAAATATTGGGACTTCTACCATTCGATTTATGGCCAAGTTTATCAATTCATACAGAAAGCCATCAGCACGCCCACCGACATGGAGTTGGTCAAACTTTCTTATGACGTGGCGACGACAACGACTGTTCCTCAATCAGATTGTCCTCGTTTTGTCACGCGCGGGCTTTGGTCTTACGAAGCCATGCCCGGCAACAGCAATTGGTTAAGTAATTCCTTTGAATTCAACCAGGGTACGGCATGTGGCAATGTGACCTTACCGAATGGCACGGTGATTCAATCCAATACGCTCTCGTGCGGAACCGTCATTAGCCCCGATACACTGGTGCGTTCAAAGACCTATTTTCAGGACGACCCAAACAATAAATTTCGCGGCTTACCGCTGCTCACCATCAGTTACGACATGATGACGCCCAAAAAATATGAGCAGACGATGTGGGAGCAGAGCATAGTCACCGATAATTATAGCTATCAAAGCAATCCGCGTGTTTACGAAACATTGATTCTGGATAGCGATGGAAACAAAAAGCGCACGGCGATTAAATACCGCTACGATGGTGCCACGACGGATTTACCCTACAACTTGCCCGCTGACGTGTGGGAATATGACACGAACGCCACTACGGTATTGCGCGCCGCGATAACTGAATATGAGTTAAGTTCAAGTTATACCAGCAGGCGTATTCTCGGCTTACCCAAAACGGTCACCCTCACCGACGGCAGAGTAGGTGGAACAGGCTTCCGCATAACACAATCCAAAGTCAGTTACTTTTACGATGGCAAAGACGGCGCAACCACGGTGTGTTCAGATTGTCTTGCGGCTTTACCAACCAATGCCACGCAACACGATGTCGCAGCTTACGGCACTGGTTTTACCGTAGGCCGTGGTAACCTAACTAACATTCGGATTCAAAACTCCATTAACGGTTTTAATTACCAAGAAAACATCATCGGCTATAACATCACTGGTTCTGCCGTCTTTAGCCGCGACCCGCTGGGCAATGCAACCCGTCAGACGGCCATTGATTACACCGACACTTATTGCACGAATCTCACCGGCACCTGCAACGCCGGAGAAACCCTGCCGAATAAAAATACCTATGCCTTTCCCACCAAAGTAACTGACCCGGATGGGTATTATTCGATGGCCGCTTATGATTACCACTGGGGAGTCGTCAGAAAACAAACCAATCCGAAATCGGCATCCATCAGGTCGGAATACGATGCGGCCACGGGCTTGTTGCAGCGCACCACCAACGAAGTCAACAATGGCTACACCCGTTATGAATATGCCAGCAATAAAACGTGGATGAAGACCTACGTGACCGTGAATGACTTGACGACAGCTAACGAGCTAATGACGACGTATTGCTATGACGGTTTTGAGCGCAATCGCGCCATTCTGACTGCCCACCCCGGCAGTTCAGGTGGTTATAAGCTGAAGCAAGTTCTTTTCACTGCTCGTGGGCAGGTTTGGAAAGATTATGATTGGGCTGAAACCAATGGCAACTTCAACTGCTTTGGCGACGACATCGCAGGCTTTTGCTGGACCGAATATACCTACGACTGGAAAGAGCGTACGAAAAAAATCAAGAATGCTGACGGAACGACGAAAGAGTTTGAGTTCGCCGGGTGCGGTTGCGCAGGCGGAACCGTTACCACTGCGTATGATGAAGGCGAAGAAGTGCTTCCCGCCACGAACCCGAAAACTTATACCAAGCGGCGACGAACCAAAACCTTTCAGGATATTTTCGGACGAGTGGTGAAAACCCAATCACTCAATTACGACAATTCTGTTTACTCGACGACTTTGACGTACTACGACCTTACCGATCGCGCTCGTTCCATTACTCAACATCAGGGAGATGCCTCTGCCGGAGCATCCTGCCCTTTGGCAACCTGCCAGGAAACCGATTTGCTCTATGACGGCTATGGGCGCTTACAAAAACTATATTTACCGATTTACCAGCCAAATGGAGTTACGCCTCCTTATTCTTACAACGCCACGGCGCGAGCTATGACGTTTGACTATAATGCTGACAATACGCTTTATCAGCAGACCGACCCGCGCGGAGCCACTACGACTTATGGCTACAATAAGCGCGGCTTGGTTACCAGCATCGCTTATGGTGTCCCTTCAGGTGTGGCGGCGACACCAAACGTTACTTTCGGGTATGATGAGTTAGGAAACCGAACGTGGATGGATGATGGGCCAGGCAGAGTAGATTATCTCTACGACATATTGGAGATTGCTTAAAAAGTCAGTCGTGTTCAGAATTTGCGCCTGAACGTACTCAGATAGTGGAGCGCAAACCAAGGAGCGGAGATGCTCAAAACGAATTACGAACTCGAACTTTCGGCGACGGATC
>JABFSD010000551.1 GCA_013140935.1 Acidobacteriota bacterium | reverse complement strand
GCCTTCAATCAGTCAACCGGTGCAACGACCGCCGCGCTCGGCTTTCTCGTCGTCAATCAAATGGTGAGCGTATCGGCGGCGAGTTACAGCACAGAGTCCTTGGCGGCGGAATCAATCGTCGCCGCTTTCGGCGTGCAGTTGGCGACGGTGACAGAAGTCGCCGCCAGCGTGCCGCTGCCGCTGGCACTGGGCGGAACATCTATCACGGTGCGCGACAGCACCGGCACTGAACGTCAGTCGCCGCTTTTCTATGTCTCACCGTCGCAAGTCAATTATCAGATTCCCCCCGGCACTGCGTCAGGAACCGCCTTGATTTACGCCAACAACCGCGATGGATTGCTGGCGGCGCAAACAGTGCAAATCGCCAACGTCTCGCCCGGCCTTTTCACCAATGACGCGTCTGGAACCGGATTGCCTGCCGCATTGCTCTATCGCGCGCAAGCCGATGGCACTCTGACGATTGAGAACATCGCCCGTTACGACTCTGAGCAGAACCGCTTCGTCGCCGTACCGATAGATTTCGGCCCCGCCACCGATCAACTCTTCTTAGTCCTGTTTGGCAGCGGATTGCGTTTTCGCAGTTCGCTCAGCGCGGTGACTTGCACGCTGGGCGGCGTTGACGCGGGCGTCGAATACGTCGGTGGCGTCGGAGGCTTAGTCGGTCTCGATCAAGTCAACCTGCGACTGCCGCGCAATTTGGAAGGGCGCGGTGAAGTCAGTTTACGGCTGACCGTTGATGGCAAAGCCGCCAACGCCGTCACGGTCAAGATCAAGTAAGCGCGCCAACCAGCGCGCACCGAATTTTCTTGCGACATGTTTTCGCGCGGAATCTCATCAACCTCGTGACCTCTCCCGCTCCCGGTTCCTACAACCTGCGCCACCTGACGAACACGCAAGCAACGGTGCAATCCTTCGGTGGTGAGCTGCTGTTTGGCTATTGAGTTGACCCGCGCCTTAAAAACGTAGTGACGACTTCAGTCGTTCCATCCCGGAGCAGCGAAGATTTTTCGTTGCGCCAGACCGAACGACTGAAGTCGTCACTACGGTTTGACGTTGAACGAAGCCTAAATCCTTCTACGCCCTATGCCGCAGCCTCAGCACAGCATAAGATGACGGCCTCTTCCCCTCAGAACTGATTAAACTCGACAGCAAACTTGGAGAGGCTCATGTATCCCTACAAAACAATCGTTGAAGCGCGTTGGCTCTGGTTGACGCTGGCGACGCTCGCTTTACCAGCCTGTCTGTTCTTCGGTTCCACACGGAGCGCCGCTCAATCTGGCGACGCGCAGCCGCTGACGATGGGCGCTCCCATCACGCGCGAACTGTCCGGCGAACAAACGCACAGCTATTCGTTGACGCTCGCGGCAGGGCAATACCTGCAAGTTTCAGTTGACCAGCGCGGCTGTGATGTAGCGGTCGCCTTGCTGGGGCCGGATGGCGCATGGCAGTTCGAGGCCGATTTTGACAATGACCTGCGCGGGCAAGAGACGCTGGCTTGGGTCGCTCAGACTGCCTGCGGCTGCCAGCTTCAGATCAAATCAAAAAGTAAGACGGCGGGGAGCTACGTGGTAAAGCTCGAGGCGCTGCGCGAGACGACGACGCAAGATGCCGACCGCGTGACCGCCTACCAATTACAGACGGAGGCAAAAAAATTGCAGTCGCGAGCAACCGCCGAGGCGATGAAGCAGGCTGTTGGCAAATACGAAGCAGCACTCGCGGCTTGGAAAAATCTGGGAGATCAAGCCGCGCAAGCTGCCGTGCTTTTAGCGACGGGCGAGCTTCACTTCGATCTGGCTGATGCGAAGAAATCGTTCGACGCCTGGAACGAATCACTCGCCCTCTGGCGCACGCTGGGACGGCAGAAAGAAGCGGCTCGGGCTTTAAGCAATCTCGCGCTGCTGAGTTACGCGAAGGGCGAAAGAGAAAAGGCGCTCGCGCAATACGACCAAGCGCTGGCGCTGCATCGCGCGGCAGGCGACCGTTACTGGGAGGCCGAGACGTTGAACCGCATCGGCTGGGTTTATAACGCGATGGAAGAGCGGCAGCGCGCTATCGAGCAGCACAATCTGGCCTTGCCGTTGCGCCGCGAGGTTGGAGACCGCAAGGGCGAATCCGTTACGCTCAACGACCTGGGGCGCGCCTCTGACGCGCTGGGCGAAAAGCAGCGCGCCGTTGAATTTTATGAACAGGCATTGCGCCTCAGCCCTGCCAACGAAGACCCTGAAGGCGCAGCCCAGATACTCATCCGGCTCGGCGTTGTTCACGATTCCACGGGCGAAAGTCAAAAGGCGCTTGAGGCTTATGGCCAAGCCTTGAGCTTATTGGAGAAAGTAGGAAACCGCCGGGCGCTGGCCCAGGCGCTGAACAATACCGGGCTGGCGCATGCCAATCTGGGTGATTATGGCCGTGCGCTTGAATACTACGATCAGTCGCTCAAGCTTTCCCGCGAACTGGGGCTGGGCAGCGGCGTGGCGACCACGCTGCATAACATCGGCTTGGTTTACCGGGGTGCAGGCGAAATGACGAAGGCGATTGATTATCACAACCAGGCGCTAACCTCTTACCAATCGCTCAAGAATCGTGGCGGGCAGGCGGTGGCCTTGCAAGCGCTGGGCGCGACCCATCACGAACTGGGCGATGAGCGCAAGGCGCTGGAGTTTTTCGATCAGGCGCTGGCTTTGCGACGGGAGCTAAACGATCGTCGTGGCGAAGCGATGACGCTCACCAGCATCGGCTCTGTCCGGGCCGCGCTGGGCGAGACACAACAGGCCTACGATTACCTAAGCCAGGCTTTGCCATTGCATCGAGCGGTTGCCAATCGCTCGGCGGAAGCCGAAACCTTGCTCGGTCTCGCGCACGCCAAATATAAGTTGGGCACCGTGGTCGAAGCGCGCGCGCTGCTCGATCAATCGTTTCAACTCACCGAGTCTATTCGCGCCAAAGCTCCCGGCCAGGAGTTGCGTGCCTCCTACTTCGCCACCGTCCAACGGCGTTACGAACTGGGCATAGACCTGCTGATGCGTATGAGCAAAGACCGCAGCGGTGACGCTTCCGACCTGGCCGCCCTCGCACTGAACGAGCGCGCACGGGCGCGCAGCCTGCTGGAACTGCTGACCGAGGGCGGCGCGAACATTCGCCAGGGAGCAGATCCCGCATTGCTCGCGCAAGCGCGTCTCTGGCAACAACGACTCAACGCGCGCGCCGAAGCGCAAACCCGGCTGCTGGGCGGCAAATACACCGAGGCGCAGGCCACCAGCCTGGCCAAAGAGGTAACCGTTCTGACCGCCAAATTGCAGGAATCCGAAACACAGATTCGCACCTCTAGCCCGCGTTACGCCGCGCTGACGCAACTGCAACCGCTCAACGCTTCCGATATTCAGCGACTGCTCGACGACGACACGCTGTTGCTCGAATACGCGCTGGGCGACCAGCGCAGCTTTCTGTGGGTCGTGGCGGCGGGTTCAATCACGAGCTACGAACTTGCGCCGCGACGTGAGATTGAAAAGGCTACGCGCGAGGTTTATGCGTTGCTGAATACTCGTCCGCCACGCGGCGTTGCGCTCGACCCGCAATTCATCGCGTCCGCTGCCGCATTGAGCCGAATGTTGCTTGGCCCTGCTGCATCGTTGCTTGGCAAAAAGCGAATGGTCATCGTCGCGCCCGGCGTGCTGGCTTATCTGCCCTTCGCCGCTTTGCCTACGCCGGATAGCAACCTCAAAACATATCTGCCTTTGATGGCTGCGCATGAGATCGTCAACTTGCCTTCGGCTTCGGTGTTGGCTGCAATTCGCCGCGAGACTGACGGACGGAAGCCTGCGGGCCAGACGATTGCCGTGTTGGCGGATCCGGTCTTTGAGGCAAACGATCCGCGTGTGAAAACCGTCGGCGAGCAGCCCACTGTGCTGGCGGCTGAAAGTGCCGCGTTGGCGCGCTCGATCAAGACCATCAATCCATCTTCCACTCGCAACGGCACACGCAGCGGCTTCGCGCGGCTCGCGTTTTCGCGGCAAGAGGCCGAAGCCATCTTCGCCGTTGTGCCGCGCGGCGCGGGAATGAAAGCAACTGATTTCACTGCCAGCCGCGCTACGGCAACCAGCGAAGCGTTGAGCCAATACCGAATGCTGCATTTCGCTACGCATGGCTTGCTCAACAACGAACAACCTGAGTTGTCGGGCTTGGTGTTTTCTTTGGTGGATGAAAAGGGCAATGCGCAGGACGGCTTTCTGCGTTTGCACGAAGTTTTCAACCTCAAGCTCAACGCCGACCTCGTCGTTTTGAGCGCCTGCGAAACCGGCCTCGGCAAAGAGATCAAAGGCGAAGGATTGATCGGCCTCACGCGCGGTTTTATGTATGCCGGCGTGCCGCGCGTCGTCGCCAGTCTGTGGAAGGTAGACGACCTCGCCACTGCCGAACTGATGAAGCGGTTTTATCGTGGCATGCTGCGAGACAACCTGCGGCCAGCGGCGGCCTTGCGCGCGGCGCAACGCGAACTCGCACGGCAACCGCGTTGGGCGGCACCTTATTTTTGGGCGGGATTCGTGTTGCAAGGCGAATGGAAATAGCCCTTCGTTCGGCCTATAGACAAGCCGCGCCAGCCTGCTTATGATGCCCGCGCTTTACCAGCAACCCATTTCTTAATTCACACAAAGGCTTTTTATTCTGATGTCTCAAGGGACTTATCTAGTGACCGGTGCGCACGGCTTCATCGGCGCATGGGTCGTCAAAAAACTGTTGGCGGCGGGCCACGGCGTCGTCATTTTCGACAAAGACGCCGACCCGGCGCGCTTGCGTTTGATTATGGACGACGACGAAAGCGCGCGCGCCCAAGTCGTCACCGGTGACATTTGCGATGAAACGATTGTTACCGGTATCATCCAGTCACATCGCATCACCAACATCATTCATCTGGCCGGTGTGCAAGTGCCGGTCTGTCGCGCCCATCCGCGACTCGGCGCGATGATTAACGTGGTCGGTACGATCAACATCTTTGAAGCCGCGCGCCAGTCGAATGGACAGGTCAAGCGCGTCGCTTACGCCAGTTCCGCCGCCGTGTTCGGCCAAGCCGAAGAAGGCCACGCTGCCAAAGAGGACGAAGCAGGCAAGATGACCACGCATTACGGCGCGTTCAAACAGTGCAACGAAGCGAACGCGCGCGTTTACTTTCTCGATCACGGCATTCATAGCGTAGGGCTTCGTCCGCTGACGGTGTATGGCGCAGGCCGCGATTTCGGACTCACATCAGGCCCGACGAAAGCGATGAAAGCCGCCGTCGCCGGACGCCCCTATCACATCGGTTTCGGCGGCAAGACTGATTTTCTTTATGCAGGCGATTGCGCCGAAGGCTTCATCCGCGCGGCTTCAGTTGAGTTGGAAGGCGCGCACGCTTTCAACATCGCGTGCACGCCTG
>JABFSD010001163.1 GCA_013140935.1 Acidobacteriota bacterium | reverse complement strand
CGTTGCGGTCTTCATAAGAATACAACACCGAAAGGGTCGTCTTGTCGGTCATCTGCCGCGTCACACGAAAATCGAATTCGTTTTGCCGCGAAGGCGTCGGTACGTTTTGCCGCAACGTGCCCGTCGGCGTTTTGGCGAAGATGACGGCTTGCACGTCTTGCTCATCGTGTTCGCCAGAAAAGAGAAAATTCGTCGGATGTTTTTTGTCGCGGATGAGCGGGCCGACCAAGTTGCCTTCATACATGCGGCGCTGTTCGGGCGCGCGTGTGGCGGCAAACGGGTCGCGTGCGTTGAAGCGTGCGTCACGAAACGTCCAGTTAAACTCGCCGTGCAATTGCGCGACGGCGGGCTTGGTGATGACTTCGACGCGCCCGCGCCCTTGCCGCGCATACTCCGCCGAGTAAGGATTGTTGTTGATCTTGACCTCTTGAATGGCCGAAGAAGTCACGCCGAGTTTTTTCACTTCAACACCGTCTACGATCAAGGTCACGCCGCCGGTGCCCGTTGCGCCTGCGTCGAGAAAGCCCGACACGGCGGCAATCGGGTCTTGATCGAAAGCGGGCAGCTTGTTGAGCGTTGCTCGATCAAGCGAGACGACGTTTTGATTGTTGGCTGTGTCGGAGTTGAGTTGCGCGGCGGCGTCGCTCACGGTTACGTCCTGCTCTACGTCGGCGACGGGTAACACGATGCGTAATGGCGTCAGAGTGCGCCCGCCGAGCGTGACGGGTAACGTGACGGTTTTGAAACCTTCGCGCACGACGCTGAGCGTGTAATCACCCGCCGTCAGCTTGTCGAAACGAAACGCACCGTGTTCATCGGATTTGACGTTTTGCGTGCGCGCACCTTGCAAAGTGATTTGGGCTTTGGGCAAGGCGGCTTCGTTTTGATCGAACACGACGCCGGTGAGGGTTTGTGTAGCTTGTGCCCCAATGACTACGGCCATCGTAGCGAGCAAGAAGGCGGTAAGCCCGCTTTTTCTAATGATGCGGTACGACATAAAGCTCCTGTGTATGAATTGCGATTCCTTCGGTTGTGTGATCCGAAAGCTCATTCCATCAGGTGCAAGTCTACCAAACCAAAGCTAAATGCCGGATAAACGCGCAGTTTATTTTCCCGACGCGGCAGCGACCCGTTCCGCCTTCGGCACGAAACATGGCATGGAGTCTTCCCACGGACTATCCGTAAGTTGGCGTTTCTCGGTGCCGTCGGCTTTCATCATCATAATCACGCCGTAAGGCTGAAAGGTATTGTCGTAATGCGCGGCTTCGTCTTTCCAGCCGGGCTGGCCGCTGTTGTAAAGAATATGCCGGCCGTCATCCGTCCAAACGGCGTGCGCGTCGTTCGAGAGCGAATTCGTCAATCGGCGCAAATCAGTCCCGTCAGGCTTGATGGTGTAAACGTCGTAATTGTTATCGGCCTTGCGCGCGAACACGATGCGTTCACCCACCGGCGACCAGTAAGGATTGTTGTCGTAATCATTCGTCAGCACGCGCACCGAACGATCAGCCAGCGTCATAATGCGCAAGCCCATTTCCCCCGTCTCTTTGTTGCCCCAGACGCGATAAACGATCTGTTTGCCGTCGGCTGAATAGCTGGGAAAACCCGTGTTGGGTTCGCCGTCGGTCAATGATTGCAAGCCCGTGCCATCGCGTTTGACCAGCATCAGCTTGGCGGGTTTCTGATAGCGATCCTGCAAGAATCCGCCGAAGCCGAACACGATCCATTGCCCGTCGGGCGACCAACTCGGCGCGAAAGCCGAACCACCTTCGGCTACGAATGGGCGGGATTTGCGGCTGCCGTCGGCGTCCATCATGGCGATGGAAGAATCTACGTTTTTATCGGTGACGAGCAATTTGCCGTCTTTGCTGAAACTCGGAAACACGTCGGTGTAGCGGTATTCATAATTCGCATCCCAACTGTAAAGCAGCTTGTTTTGCGCGCGCGGACGAAAGCTCACCTGTTCATAAACGACGGTCTTGCCGTCGGGCGACCACGACGGAGAGCGCAACTTGCGTTTGAACGCAGCATTACTGCTTGGGCCACCGACATAGCTCACGCCTTCGTTCGGCCCGGCTTTGATGAGATAGCCAATCGCATCGGAAGGCAAAAACTGCGGAGCTACTTTCAAGCCTGGCCCGCTGGTACGTTCGATGCGTTCGCCCGTCGTCACATTCACTGAAACGATTTGCGAAGTCGTCGTAGCGACGACGCCGGGCCAATGCGCTTTCCAGGTTTGTTCGATGGGGAGTTCATAAAACACCATCTGCTTGCCATCGGGCGACCATTTCGGAGCGCCTGCCGCGAAACCAGCTTTGGCATACACGCGACGAAAGTCTTTGCCCGTGGGGCGCACGACATAGAGGCTCAGTTCTTGCAGATGTTCCCAGCCGCGTCCGTTGCTGTGGCCTTTCCATTCGGTGTTGCGATCAGAGGAGAACGCAATCCATTGTCCGTCGGGCGACCAAGACGGACGAAGAAACGCGCCCGGTTTCGTCGGGTCGCCTTGCATCTCTTTTTGCCCGGTTAGGTTGCGCAGCCGTTTGGTTTTGAGGTCGAGCATCCAGATGTTTGATTTATATCCGTTGCGGCTCGAAACAAATGCGAGTTGCGAATTGTCGGGCGACAACACGCCTTGATCATCCGTCGCGGGGCTATCGGTCAATTGCTCAAGGCCAGTGCCGTCAGGGTGTACGCGATAAAGATCGGCTTGCCCGTCGCCCTTGCGTTCAGAGGTGAAGACAATCCACTTGCCGTCAGCAGAAAACGAAGCGTGATAGTCGTAACCGGAAGTCGCAAAGAGTTTGCGTTCATTCGTGCCGTCGGCGTTGGCAACGAAAAGCTCAGACGCCGACGGTGCGATGCGATTCATCAGCATCACGCCTTTCTCTTTGGCGGCGTTCACAGTAGCAAACTGGTTGCGATTGGCTTCGACCAAACCGATTGAGCCAACCAGAATCAATAGCGTTACCGCGATAAGATTGCCGATTTTCATAAATCTCCTTCACTACTTGGCAAAGCGCGCGCCGTAATCATTCGTCGGGTCGCGGTAAATCGTGTGAATGTGTTCGGTGTCGCCTCGTTGTGGCGAAAACTCGATCAACACCGTCGGCCCTTGAATGCGGTAATAAGACCCGCTGCCTTTGGTCGTCGGCCCGCTCCAAGCAAACCACGTCTCGTTTGCGTTGGCCTTGATCTCGGCCATCTTCGCGGCGGCGGCTTCGTCATTGAGCGTACCGACCCATTCATAAACGACGTCCCACAGTTTTTCTTGTTGCGCTTTGTTCAACGCCGAAACCTTGATGCCTTCGGGCGCGATGGTCTTGCCGTCTTCGCCCGCGCCCAACACCATATCGCCCATTTGATAAGGCAGAACGGCTTGCTTCAACTGTGCTTCGTCGAGCGCGCTGATGAGGGCGAAACCCTTGTTATATTCGTCACCCAGCGGACGCACCGTCTCGCCATTCAACTTGAAAGTAGCAGGTTGCGCGGCGGGCAAACTCGGCGTGAGCAAGTTGGCTTTGCCCGCTATCGTCACGTTGATCGCCAGATGATGGCCGCCGAATTGGATCATCCACGGTTCGGTCAACGAAGGCGCACCGAGGAATGCCAGATAATATTCATCGCGGCTGAAGTTCAATCCGCCGCCACCTGGTCCGCCCGGCCCGCGTCCACCTGGTCCGCGTCCGCCACCCGGAGGAGGGCCGCCACCTGGTCTGCCACCGCCCGGCCCGCCGCCCGAAGTCTTCAGGGCTTCATCGCCTTCCATAATGTCTTTCACTTTTTGCAGCCCCTGCTTGCTCAAGGCGATGGCGAGCAAGTTGAACACGGCTTCGCGTTGCGCGGGCTTGAGGTCGCCCATGCGCAAGCCGTTACGCTCGAAGATGCCGGTTGGGAAATTCGACCACTTCACTTTCTGGTCGTGGTTGTCGAAAGCGAAACTGACTTTGGCGCGTCCGGCTTCGTCGAGCGTCGCCAGCAAGGCTTTCGCGGCGGCTACGGTCTTGCCCGTCGTGTCGCCGTCTTTCGCTGGCGTGATGCGCAACGGCGACGCAGGCGTCGTAGCGATTTTTTGCGTCCGCTGTTGTTGCGCCGCGCGCAACAACCAACCGGCGGGCAACAACGCACCCAAACATATTCCGATGATGATAAGTTTTCGTTTCATTCCAAGCTCCTTTTGATTTTTGGTGGTGGGGTTGTCAGCGACGTTCACCGCGTTCCTTGCGCCGCACAGCTTCGCTATCCGCTTCGGCGAGCTTGCGCAATTCATCCCGCGTCAGCGTGCCGTCCTGATTGGCATCGCCGCGCGCGAATATGCCTTGCATACGTTCGGGCACTTCATCCGTGCGCAGTTGTCCATCGCCGTTCTGATCGTATTCAAGCAACACTTTGACCATCTCATCGGGCGAAGGGCCGCTGGATTCGGGCCGTCTAAAAAAACGGACGGCGATGGCGCTCACCACGAGAGCGGCTATCAGCAAGCCTATGACAGTTCGCTTTTTCATGATCGTCTAAATCAGATCACCAAAGAATTAGACAGGATTTTCAGGATTCACAGGATTTACAGTAAGGCGGAAATGCCTGGGCTTATTGTTGAATCCAGTCAATCCTGAAAATCCTGTCAATCCTGTCTAATTTCTTCTGTTTTAGGGAATCCATAACCGGTAAATCAGATAACTCACCAGCGCGCCAAGCGCCGCCAACAGCAGGCCGTTGAAGCGATGCTTTTTGACGAAATAAATCAACACCATCCCGGTCAACGAGACGAACGTCATCAACGCCGCCGAAATATCAATCACCCACGACCATACGCGGCCCGTGTCGCGGCCTTTGTGCAAGTCGTTCAACACGGCGACGAATCCGTGCCGCGTTTCGGTCAGTTCATAAGCGCCCGTCTCACGTGTGATGAAAGCATCAGCCGCATAACCCGGCCCTTTGAATGAAACAGCCGCTTGCGCTTCGTCTAAACGAAAATCGCTCAACGCGCCCTTGACGCCGTGCGTAGCGCGCAAGTGTTCGACAACGGCGAGCTTGTTGACGGCGGCGTCTTCAGCTTTGACCCATTGGGTTTCGACCTGGCCTTTCAGTTGCGCGATGCGTTCCTGTCCGCTGAACCACTCGGTGTGATTCAACGTGATGCCCGTCACCGCGAAAAAGAACACGATGGCGAAGCTCACCATCGAAAGATAGATGTGCAGCCACCGCGACAGCGACGCAGTTTTGCGCCGCCAATAGTTGTGCGAATGATGACGCTCCGTCATTTGGTTTTCTTGTGATAATCAAGCGAAGCCGAAGCCATTTCAGGGTTGGCCGCGAGGGTGACTTGTTTGGCGACGCCGCGAAATTCCATCTCTTGCCGGGTGAGTTGATAGGTTCCGTGTTCACGCGCGACTTCGATAAACACGGTGTATT
>JABFSD010000791.1 GCA_013140935.1 Acidobacteriota bacterium | reverse complement strand
GAATCACGCACGCGCTCAAGCGCCGTCAGCGTTTCATCGCTGACGACGCCGTTATGAGCGAGCGTGCCGTCATAATCACAAGCAAGTGCCAGATAACGCATTTTAGTTTTTGCTGGCGCGTCGGTTGTCGCTCGTCAGCGTCAATTCGTTCTTGACGGAAAAGACGCCGGAGATGCCGTTCACTCTGACGTTGGCGAGGTTCTTGTCGCCCTCGCTATCCACAATGCCTTTGAGCGTTACGTTACCGTTCTTGACGATAATGTGAATCGAAGGCACGGCTCCCATACCGTAGCGGTAAATCGGCGAATCGAAGTTGAACAGCGTCAGGTAAATCGCGCGCCGAATGCGGTCGTCATTGGGTGAAAGCGGTAACACTTCAATTTGGTTATTCACTTTAGTGACGCTTTCAATATCTTTAACGACATTCTCGGCATCCGATTTAAGCGTCGGCCTCGTGACTTGCCCTTGCAAAGTCACCGTCCCGTCAGCTTGCGCTTCGAATTGCAGCCAATCGAAGACGCCGTAATAAGGCAGCGTGACTAACTCGTGCCGCACTTCTCTCACCAGCGAAGCGCGCGCGCGTTCTTCGCCGTTCATCTGGCGCTCGGCGCGTCGTCCTTGCGCGAAAGCCTGCGGTGCAGCCAGCAACAGCGCGATGGTCACGACCATCGAAGCCACCATAAAAATGTTGTTGGGAATAGTTGTGATAGATCGTTTCATATTTTTTTGCTCCTAAACGTTAAGTGAATTTCTTCCTCCGAAAATTCACTTCAGCAAACGGCGCGCCAAAAAGGAGAACCATACTCCTAAACCAAAAATCTCTTTTTTATGGTTTTTTTCTGGCGTAGTGATTGCCAAGTGATGGTTGAAGAAAGGATGCGCGAGCGGCTGCAAGGTTGAACGCGCTGACAGAGTGTCGCGGGTTAGGTCACAGTGTACGGTTCTGCTAACAACGTGTTCGATGGAGGTACAACCGACCGGCTCGCAGTCAAAAAACGAATCAAGAGGAGAAGGCTTATGAGATTCAATCAGAAAATTATTTCACTCGGGTTTGCCTTAATAACGCTGGCACTATCAGCAGCATGTACGTCTGAATCGGCGCGTACTGAACCCGTTACGACCACAACGGACAAAGGGGCCTCAACGGCTCCGCCCGCTAAAGAAGTCGAACAGCGCGACAAATCGCTGGTGCGCTTCATTCACGTATTGCCGAGTTTTGCTGAAGTGGACGGTTTCGTCGGCACGGCTAAGGAATTCGACAAGGTCGCTTACCGATCGGTGACGCCTTATAAAGAAATCCCTGACAACCAAAGCATGTTTGCCATCAAGCGCGCCGGCAAAGACGGCGCGCAACCCTTTGCGCAAAACGATGAAGGCATCAGCGGCGGCAAGCATTACACCGCGATTGCCATGCCCGCGACCGACGGTAAAGCGACGTTGCATGTCGTGTCTGACAAACTGACACCGACCGCCGCCGGCAAAGCCAACGTGCGGGTCGTACACGCCTCGCCCGACGCAGGCGAAGTGGATGTATTCGTGAAAGGGCAAACCAGTTCGCTGTTCAGCGGCGTCAATCCGCAGGCGGTCACCAATTACAGCGACGTTGATCCCATGACGGTGACGCTCGAAGTGCGTCCGCAAGGTGCCAAGACCGTGGCACTCACGATTCCGAATGTGAGTTTTGAGGCCGGCCACCTTTACACGATTGTCGTCGCAGGCAAGGCCAAAGGCACGCCCAAACTCGAAGCCATCAAGATAGACGACAAGCTCGATGGAATGATGAATGACGCGCGTCCGACACCCGCCGCGATGCGCTAGGCGGCATAAGCTTTACGCCGCAACCTTGCTCGCGCCCTTAAGGTTGCAGGCGTAAAAGCCCAGAGGGCGTGCGTGATCTGATTTCAGGGCGGGTCACGCGCGCCCTCATGGCAACATCAAATTAAGGAGTGAATGTTATGGGTCAATGTGAAGTTTGCGGGAACGACTATCATTTAGCTTTTGAGGTAATCGCAGCGGGCGTGTCTCATACATTCGATAGTTTTGAATGCGCGATTCATGCGCTGGCTCCGATTTGTGCGCATTGCGGCTGTCGCGTCATCGGACACGGCATTGAAGCGAACTATAATTATTATTGCTGCGCTCATTGCGCGCGTCAGGCGGGAGTGACTGAAGCCAAAGACCACGTTTGAGCGACAGCCTGAAACGTTTCACACCTTCTCACTACGCAACGCGTAATTCAGGCTCCCCACGCGATACCAGCGATAGCCATAAGCTGAGAGCCTAATGCGGTGCCAACCTTTCGCATCAGCCTGGCTTTCGTCTTCGGTGATTAAGTTGATCAGCCGCGCTCCGCCCAAACAATTCGGGTTGATTTCGATTTCGCAGGGTTGATCGTCAAAGCTGTGAATCGTCACCAGCGAATTGCCGCGCCAGTCATAACGCAGCGCCAACACTTGGGCGGAATCAACCGGCAGAATTTCCCAACTACCCCAGCCGATTTCAGGGCATTCCTTGCGCAACCGAATCATGCGCGCCGTCCAGTTAAGCAGCGAATCAGTGTCGCGCCGCTGGGCTTCGACGTTGACTTGCGCGTAACCGTATTCGCCCTCGGCAATCACCGGTTGAATCGTAATCGGCGCGGCAGAAAACCCGGCCTGCCGTTCATCCGTCCATTGCATCGGCGTGCGCACCGATTCGCGTTCGTTGAGCTTCAAGTCTTCGCCCATCCCGATTTCGTCGCCATAGCGAATCACCGGCGTACCCGGCAAGGCGAATAACAAACTGTAAGCGAGTTCAAGCAGGCGTCGGTCATTCAGCATGGGCGCGAGGCGACGGCGCAAGCCGCGCTCATAAAGTTGCATGCTTGCTTCAGGCCCGAACCGCGCCAGCACAGCGGCGCGCTGTTCGTCGCTCAAGCGCCCCAGATCAAGCTCGTCGTGGTTGCGCAAAAAGTTGGCCCACTGCGCGCCAGGCGGCAAGTCGCGCGTGTCTTCGAGCGCGCTGATCAGCGGCGCAGCCTCACCCGTCGCCAGCGTATAAAACAGCCGCTGATTGACGTGAAAGTTGAACATCATCTGAATGCCGCCGCCGTCTGCGCCGAAATAGTTCAGATTTTCAGCAGGCGCGACGTTGGCTTCGGCCAGCAGAATCGCATCGCCGCGCCGCCATTGCAGAAACTTGCGCATCTCCAGCAAGTATTCATACCGCAGCGCGAATTCTTCGCCGTCGGCCGTCGGCGATTCGATGAGAAAGGGCGCGGCGTCTACGCGAAAGCCGGCCACCCCGAGTTCGAGCCAATAACCCATAATGCGGCGAATCTCGGTGCGCACGTCAGGATTATCGGTGTTGAGGTCGGGCATGAATTCATAAAAGCGATGAAAGTAATATTCGCCCGCCGCTTCGTCATAGGTCCAAATGGCTTCTTGCACGCCGGGGAAAATCATTCCTTGATTCCAACCCGGCGGACGCTCTTTCGACCAGACATACCAGTTACGAAATTTATTGTCAGGGCTGCGACGCGCCGCTTGAAACCACGGATGCTGATTGGATGTGTGATTGACAACCAGATCAATAATCACCTTGATGCCGCGTTTGTTGGCCTGATGCATGAACTCTACGAAATCGCCGCTTGAGCCATGACGCGGGTCTACGCCGTAATAATCGCTGACGTCATAGCCATTATCGCGGTTCGGCGAAGGCTGAAACGGCGCGAGCCAAAGCGTCTCGACGCCCAGCGAATGCAGGTAATCGAGTCGCCGCATCAACCCTTCAAAATCGCCTATGCCGTCGCCGTTGGCGTCCATGAAGGTGTCAAGGTCGAGGCTATAAATGACCGTGTTTTTATACCAGAGGTCTTCAATCATTCGTGTGTCAGGCTTTAGGTAAGTCAAGGTTGGCGAAGTTACTAAAAGCCTCCCTTGTCATCTGCCGAAGGGCCGTAAATCGAAGGCACGGGAATATCTTTGAGCCGCATAAACACCGTCAATTGTCCGCGATGATGGACGAGATGATTGATCGTCTGCCCGATAAAATCTTTTTTCGGAGCGCTGTAAACGACCTGGCCCTGATTTTTCAGATCGAACGATTCAGCCAATGTTTCCTCAGTGACATTTTGCAAAGCGTTTTTCGCGCCCGCTATATTTTCATCAAAATGCTTAACCAGCTCCGCCGTATTTTTCGCCTGAAAATGTTCGTACGTTGCAAAATCCAGTTCGGATTTTTCGATCATGGTCGTAATCCATTTGGGGATTTCGGCCACGAGCAAAGTCAGATAGCCGAGCTTCATGGATTTTTCGTGCGGTTTCCACTCGGATAAATCGGCGGGAATTACTTCCAGACATTTGCGAGTGGCGGGTGCTTCCGCGGCTAATTCTTTTAATATTTCGGTAGCGAAGGTTGATTTGTTTTCCATAAAATTCCTGTTTTAATTTATAGGGTTCAATTGATTTTACGCGCCTTTTCTGCCA
Organism: Acidobacteriota bacterium; assembly: GCA_013140935.1. Classification (GTDB taxonomy): domain Bacteria; phylum Acidobacteriota; class Blastocatellia; order RBC074; family RBC074; genus JACPYM01. Next base: position 944 of record JABFSD010000791.1, on the reverse strand, counting down.
ACCGGCATTGAAACGTGCTGATGCGTAATCATCCATTTGCCAGCAGTTTTTTATAGACAAAAAGTCGCCCGCACCCAATCGGGGTTGGTTTTTTTGCCGCACTCAATCAAGCCGTGGGCAAAGGCAACCGTTTCGCCCACCGTGATGCCTAGTTCGTGAAGCTCGAAAAGTGCTTCACCTTCATCCGTCGGTCGCCATTCTCCCCAGCTTTTTCGATACTCGTCGGCTCCCTTGTATTGCAGCGGAGCTAAGACATCAAAGATCAACAGATCGGCAGCGTGATTGGACAAAACCGCGTCGTCGTCGCCTTCGCGAGTTGCCTTCTCCCAATCGTTTATCAGTTCGCGGACTTGAGCTTCATTCGATATTTTGCCAGTTATATTTGTCATTATTTCCTCTTTTGCTAAATTAGTGCTTTAACTAAGCGTCTTGCCATCGCCGCATCCGTTCGTTCAAACTCCAAAAAATCAACTCGCCCAAACGAGCCTGAACAGGTTTGGGTAATCTGCTACGATCCCGTCTGCGTCAACCGAGATAATTGCCGTAAATTCTCCGTCCAAACTCTCAAATTTATATTTGCTTCCTGCTCCATTTGATTCAATAAAAGTGTATCGCTGACGTTCGACGCTCAATTGCATTTCAGGAACGGCGACATAGACGGCTTTTATTTCTGAAGACGCACCACGATTAAGCCTTAACCGTCGAATCGGAAGCGTATTGGTAAACGGAGTTACTGAAATATCTACGTCCAAACAGTCTTTAAAATCGTAAATTGCCGCGCCGGATTCGTCCATCCAGTTGCCCGAACCGTCGGAGGTCAAAGCAATCGATTGCTCCTTTTCAGCTAACGAGGTAACGACGACTTTTCGCACTTGCCAGTTTGAATCACAGCGAACCTGATAACGAATGCGGTAAGCAATATCCTCTTTCACGCCCAGCACGAT
>JABFSD010000408.1 GCA_013140935.1 Acidobacteriota bacterium | reverse complement strand
TTGCACGTCTTCGGCCAGCTTCACGCCGAACGCGGCGACGATGGAATCAGGCGCTGCGCCGGGCAGGTAACTCGCGGCGGATACGCTGGCGAGCGGCGCGGGCGCGATGGTTAGCGAATAAGTGCGCGTTCCTTGACAGCCGTTGGCATCGGTTGCTTTCACCGTGAAGCTGGTTGCGCCCGGCTCAGTCGGCGTGCCGGTCACAGCGCCGTTGGGACTAAGCGACAAGCCCATTGGCAAATTGCCTGCGCTAAGGTTGAACGAATAAGGCGCTGCGCCGCCGCTGACCGTGAGCGTTTGCGTATAAGCCGCTCCGGCTGCACCCGAGGACAGGATTACCGGATTGAACGTGATCGCTGGACAAGCCTGGATCACAGAGAGAGAAACCGTTTGCGTTCCCAGACAGCCGTTCTGGTCAATGGCTCGGACAGAGAAATCATGTTTCCCCACAACCGTTGGCGTACCGCTCACGGTGCCATTGATATTGAGTTGCAAACCCGGCGGCAATGCGCCGCCAACCAGACTGAACTTGTAAGGCGCTGCGCCGCCGCTGGCGGTGAGCGTTTGCGCGTATGCGGTTCCGACCGTCCCTGTTGCCAGGTTGGCGGGACTCACCGTGAGTGCAGGACAGGTGACGGTGATCGTATAAATGCGTTTGCCAAAACAATCCTGCGTGTCTGTGGCGGTGAGCAGGAAAGAATACGTGCCTGCCGTGGTGGGCGTACCGCTCAAAACACCACCCGGGCTGAGCGTCAACCCCGGCGGCAGTTCGCCACTGATGTTGTCGAACTTGTGTGGCGCTGAACCGCCGGTGGCAGTCAGCGTTTGTGAGAACGCCTTGCCAAGAGTCAGGTTAGGGAGACTGGTTGGATTGAGCAAAATAGTAGGGCAGATATTCGGATTGACGGTCACTGTGTTTGCCGCCGTACCCGTGCAACCCTTCGCGTCGGTTGCTTTGATCGTGAAGTTATAAATCCCCGCCGTTGTCAGTTGGCCGCTCAACACATTGCCATTGAGCGTCAAACCCGGCGGCAGGCTGTCGGCGCTCACACTGAAGCTGTATGGCCCTGTGCCACCGCTCACCGGGTAAGCTTGTGAGAAATTTGCGCCGACATTGTTTTTGTAAGTAATGCCGCCGCTCACTGTGATCGTAGAGCACCCAGCCCCTTGAGTAATGGTGATGGTTTTTCCAGCCACGGTTGCCGTACCGATTCGGCTCGCCAGTGTCGGATTAACTTCAATATAAAAGCTCGCCTGACCGTTGCCAGTCTGAAAAAGGCCGCCAGTGACCTTAATCCAGTTGGCATTGCTGATGGTTGTCCACGGGCAAAGGGCATCGGTTATCACGTCAACTTTCGGTGCCGTTGAGGTACTTCCTGGGACGCCAAGTGACGTGGGCGAAAGCTGGTAGCTGCAAGCGGCGAGCGGAGCGGCTGCGACGTGGTTGGACGCATCGCGTGACAGACCCAGCCAACCGAAGCACAAACTCAAAACGCAGAGGGCCGCCAGAACGCCAACCCGTCGCGGCGCGTTATGCCAAGCCGATAAGAACGTTGTCGAATGTTTCATGATCCTGCCTCCTGATAAAAACCGGATTGCGACCCGGTGATGTATGAAAAAAAGTTGCTTGCGGCGGAATCGTTTTCCGCTTTCATCAAGTAACGCGCGGTTCGCCGTCGCTTTTCCTTCATCGCTGGAAAGATTTTTTTCACAGCCCGGATGACCGCTCAAGCGCGGACGCGGCGTGGTTTGATGGGGGCAAGTTGGCTATACTCCGCGCCGTTGGCAGTCCTCCCTTTTCGCTAAAGAACAAGATGTCCGTACCCTCTTCCGTTCACGTAACCGAGTTATTGCTCGCCTGGCGCAACGGCGAAGCGGCGGCGCTCGATGAATTGACGCCGCTCGTTTACGACGAATTGCACAAGTTGGCGGGCGCTTATCTGCGGCGCGAACGGCGCGGGCATACGTTGCAAACGTCGGGGCTGGTGAATGAAGCCTTCGTGCGGCTGATTGGTCAGCAAATAGACTGGCAAAACCGCGCGCACTTTTTCGGCATCGCGGCGCAAATGATGCGGCGCATTTTGGTGGATTACGCGCGCGCCCGGCAGACGGATAAACGCGGCGGCGCTGAAATTCATGTCGCGCTCGACGAAGCCCTCGACGAAGCCGAAGCGCAAGACGCCGATTTGGTCGCGTTGGATGATGCGCTATTGAGTCTCGCGCAATTCGATCCGCGCCAAAGCCGCATCGTCGAGTTGCGCTATTTCGGTGGACTGACCATTCAGGAAGTTGCCGAAGTGATGAGCCTCAGCGATTCGACCATCGAACGCGAATGGAACACGGCCCGTCTCTGGTTGCGCCGCGAACTAACTCAAAAGTGAAAAGCTCAGAAAGTGAAAAGTGAAAAGTGAAAAGTTGCTGTAAGTAACACCATTCACGTTTCACTTTTTCAGCTTTCACTTTTCACTTTTCACCTTTCACCTTTCACTTTTTATGGCCCCACAACGCTGGCAACAAATCAAAGACCTCTTGCAAGCCGCCAGTGAACGCGCGCCCACCGAGCGTATCGCCTGGCTGACGGCGCAATGCGGCGACGATGCGGAGTTGCGGCAAGAGGTCGAATCATTGCTGGCGGTGAATGACACGGCGGACGATTTCATGCGTCGCCCGCTGGTGAACCGCACTACGTTTCCGCCCTTGAACGCCACGGGCGAACTGTCCTCCGGCCAAACCGTAGGCCCTTACCGAATCGAACAGCGCATCGGCGCGGGCGGCATGGGCGTCGTTTATCGCGCCCACGACTCGCGCTTGGGCCGTCCCGTCGCGCTCAAACTCTTGCCGGCTGTTTTCACCTACGATGTCGAACGATTGCGCCGCTTTCGACAGGAAGCGCGTGCTGTCTCTGCGCTCAACCATCCGAACATTCTCACCATTCACGAAATCGGCGAAGCCCAGACGAGTGAAGGCACGGCGCATTTCATCGCCACCGAATTCGTCGAAGGCCGCAACCTGCGCACGGCGTTGCAAGACGGCGACCTGACGCTGGGTTTCGTGCTGGACGTGCTGAGGCAAACCGCTACGGCGCTCGCCGCCGCGCATGCCGCCGGCGTAGTCCACCGCGACATCAAGCCTGAAAACCTGATGGTGCGTCCCGATGGTTTGGTGAAGGTGCTGGATTTCGGCCTCGCCAAAATGAAGGTAAGCAACGCGACGACGGCGTTTTCTACTGTGCATACCCATCCCGGTTTGGTGATGGGGACAGTGAATTACATGTCACCCGAACAGGCGCGCGGCTTGGAAACCGACGAAAGCACCGACGTGTTCAGCCTCGGCGTCGTCGCTTATGAATTGCTGACCGGGCGGACTCCGTTCGCGGGCGCTACGACGGGCGATGTGCTGGCGGCTTTGCTCGAACGCGAACCGCCGCCGCTGCACGCTTTAGCCCCGCATCTACCTGCGAGTTTGCCACATCTCATCAACCGTGCGCTCGCCAAAGACTGCGCGGCGCGCTATCCACACTGCGCGGCGTTGCTGGCTGACTTGAAAGTCTTGCAACAGGAACTGGAATTAGCGGCGCTGATGAAACGGTCGAATGACACGCCGGCGAGTGCCATCTCGCTCAGTTTGCGCGTAGGCCATTCCACGACGGAAAAATCCGCTGCGGCCAAACCCCTCAGCACGAATAGCGCACCGATGGCGGTGACGGCAGCCGTAACCAAACCCAACATCTTCCGTCGTCTGTCGCAACCGGTGCGCTGGGCTGCCATCAGTGCGCTGGTGTTGCTGTTGTTGGCGGGCTGGGCGCTTTACCGCTACGTTCCCGGCCAGCAAGGCAAAGCGATTCACTCCGTCGCGGTGTTACCTTTCACCAACGTGGGCGCAGACCCGGAAGCGGAATATCTATCGGATGGTCTCACCGAAAGCCTGATGTGGAATCTGCAACATTTGCCCGCGTTGCGGGTGATGGCGCGCAGCACGGTCTTTACTTACAAAGGGCGGGCGGTAGACCCGCGCGAGGTCGGTGAGCAACTCAAGGTCAGGGCGCTGGTGATGGGCGAAGTGAAACGGCAGGCGTCACAAATCATCATTCGAGTTGAGTTGGTAGACGCTCAAGACGGTTCGCGCCTGTGGGGACGCCAATTTGAACCGCGCGCGGGAAACTTGCCCGCCGCGCAAAGCGAAATCGCACGGGAAGTCGCACAGCAATTGGGACTTAAACTGGGCAGCGGCGGTCAGCGCTTTCAGGCGCAACCCGACACCGTGAATCAGGAGGCTTACCAGCTTTATTTGCAGGGCAAGTATCTGGCGAACCAGCGCACGGCTGAAACGCTGCAAGCCAGCATTGAGCATTACCAACGTGCCATCGGACAAGACCCTGGCTATGCGCTGGCGCATGCCGCCTTGGCCGCCAACTATTCCGTTCTCCCCTCTTATAGTTCCACCTCTGGACGTGAAGCGGCGGCGGCGGCGCGGGCTTCTGCCGCAACGGCGCTCGCGCTCAACCCGCAACTGTCCGAGCCGCATTCCGCGCTCGGTTACGTGTGGTATAGCTGGGAGTGGGACTTCCCCCAAGCCGAGCAGGAATTCCAACTGGCGCTCAGGCTCAACCCCAACGACGCGACGGCTCACCGCTGGTATGCTTTTGCACTGGCTGTGCAAGGCCGCTTGGAAGAAGCCTTGCAGGAAGCGCAACGCGCGCGCGAGCTTGATCCCTTGAGTTCCAGCAATTACTCAGGGCTGTCCAGAATTTATTGCAGCCTTGACCAACCCGAAGCGGCCTTACGATTCGTTCGGCAAGGCCTCAATCTGGCTCTGGCGACGTCATTCGGCATACACGTAGAAGTCGGGCTGGTGCATTTGCAACTGGCGCCTTACGACGAAGCATTAGCCGCATTTCGCCAGGCGGTGGCGCTGGGTGAACCTTATGAAGCGGCCTCTTACATCGGCTTGGCTTACGCGCTCTCAGGCCGACGCGCCGAAGCCGCGCGCGTCTTGAATGAAGTCGAACGGCGCGGCGGCTTAGGGTGCATACCGATTGCCGAAATTCACGCGGCGCTCGGCCAACGCGACCAGGCCTTCGTCTGGCTGCAACGCGCACTGGAACGCCGCGAAGAAACTGTGGTTTGGGCAAAGATCAATCCGCGGCTGGCCGGGTTACGGCAGGACATACGCTTTCAGCAACTGCTGCGCGACATCGGGCTAAAGCCCTGACGTGAATGCAGCGCAACGGAAACACGCGCACAAACAAAGGGCGCAACGACCAAAGCCGTTGCGCCCTTTCTCAGTTTGAGCTGACTTGGCTCATGGGTTTCACACCACGAAGCCCAAATTCCGCACCCCGAAATTCACGAGATTCGGAAACACGCTTGCCACCGCCGTCGCGGGCAATCCGAACCATTGCGCCAGCGTCGCGCCGTATTGATC
>JABFSD010001043.1 GCA_013140935.1 Acidobacteriota bacterium | reverse complement strand
CCATTCCCCACACTGGCTAACGACAAAGTGATTTTGCCGCGTCCGATCAGCGAACGCGGCAAAATCACTTTGTCGTTAGCCAGTGTGGGGAATGGCGGGCCTTCGTCGAATGTGGTCGAGATTGATATTGCGGGCGCGACGGGCGCGAATCCGCCTACGGTGTCGGGCTTCGGCAGCGAAGCGGCGCTGGCCGGGCAGATCGTTACGATTCAAGGCAGCGGGTTCGGCAATGCGCCAGCGTTGACGACGGTGCGCATCGGCGATCTCGAAGCGCAGGTCGTCAATGTAAGCGGCGGGCAAATCAGCGCGCTCGTGCCTTTCGGCGTTATCGGCGGGCCGGTGCTGGTGCGCACGACGCAGGGCGAAACGCGCAGCACCAATCCGCTGGGCATTCGCACGTCGGTGAGCGGTGTCGTCGAGACGACGGGACGCCAGCCGTTGAGCGATGTTGCTGTGCAATTGATTTCGTTGGCGACGGGTGCGCGTGTGACGACGCGCACGGGCGCGAACGGAGCCTTCGTCGCGGCAGACGTGCCGACGGGCGCTTTGTTTTTGCGCGTGCAAGGTTCGAGTTTGAATGCGATGCCTACGCTCGAAACGATTTCGTTGCCGGTGACGGCGGGCGGCAATCGCGACAATCCCTATCAGCAAACCATCTTTCTGCAACCCGTTACCGGCGTCTCAGGCCAGGTCGGCGGCGGTGGGTTTTCGGGCAATGGCGAAGAAACGATTTCACTCACCTTGCCGACGTATGCCGAGCCGGATGAAACCGCGCAAAGCGGGCTGCGCTTGCAAACCGGCAATGCCGTCTTCGAGTTGCCCGCCAATGCGGCGGTGCGCTTCCCGGACGGTTCGACCAGCGGCGCGATTACGTTGACGCAAGTGGCGAGCAGCCGTGTGCCCGCGAGCTTTCCGGCGGGCGTTTTCAGTTCGACCGTGATTCAGCTTTCGCCGTTCGGCACGCGTTTCAATCCGGGTGGCAAGCTCACCTTTCCCAATCCTGAAGGCTTTGCCGCGAATTCCAATGTGTCGCTTTATCGTTTCAATCAGGATGAAGACAGCCTCACGCTGGGGCAGTTCGTCGTCGTGGGCGAAGCGCGCGTGAGCGGCGACGGACAGCGCATCGAAACCGCCGCCAATGCGATTGATCTGGGTGGCTATTATTTCGCGGGGCGCGTGTGGCCGGTGACGACCGTGACGGGCCGCGTGCTCGACGCCAACCTGACGCCGTTGCGCCGCGCCTTCGTGAACGTGCGCGGACAAGATGCCGTCACCGATGGCAACGGCGGCTTCATCATTCGCAACGTGCCCGCGCGTTCGGGTGAAGATTTGTTGACGGTGGAAGCCAGCATACTGCGTGCGACAGGCCGCGTAGACCGCGCCGCGCGCACCAACATCGCGCCCGTGATTAACGGACTCACGACGGTGCGCCCTGACATCGTGATGCCGGCAGCCGACAGCAATCAGGCTCCGGTGATTTTTGCGCCCGAAGCCGTCGCCGTTCCGAACGGCGAGACGACCAACATTCCGGTGATGGCGAGCGACCCTGATAACGATCAGGCGGTTACCTTCACCGTGACGGGCGCGAGTTTCGCCAGCCTGGTGAAAACCGATGGCACGCGCAATTACAACTTGCGGCTGGCTCCGACCAGCGTGGGCGATTTCACCTTGACGCTCATCGCCGTTGACGGGCGCGGCGGACGCACGACGGCGACCGTGCGCGTGACTATCATTCAACCCAATCGCGCGCCGGTCGCCGCCGACCAAACGGTTTTCACCAACGAAGACGAAGCCAAAACTTTCACCCTCAATGGAACTGATGCCGACAACAATCCGCTGACGTGGATGGTGTTGACGCAACCCACCAAAGGCAAGCTCACGGGCACGCCGCCCAATCTGACTTATACGCCCGATGCCAATTACTTCGGACGTGATTCGTTCACGTTCAAGGCCAGTGACGGCAAGCTGGAAAGCCGCGTCGCTACGTTGAATTTGCAGATTGATTCCGTGAACGATGCGCCGGTCATCACTGTGCCCGGCGCGCAAACGGTGAAAGAAGGCGAACTGTTGAGTTTCACCGTCAGCGCCACCGACGTAGACGGCGATGCTTTGACTTATTCGGGATTGAGTCTGCCGACGGGCGCGAACTTCCTTAACAACGAGCGCCGCTTTGTCTGGACGCCGAACTTCGATCAGGCGGGAGAATACATGGTTTCGTTTGCCGCCTTCGACAACGGCAATCCGCCAAAGAGCGATGTGAAATCAGTCAGGATTACCGTAACCGGTACGAATCGTCCGCCCGTGGCGAATGCGCAGGATGTGACCACTGATGAAGACGTGGCGAAAACGATTACGCTTACGGGCAGCGACCCGGATGGAAATGCGTTGACCTATATGATCGTCACGCCACCCACCAAAGGCGCGCTGTCAGGCACGGCACCGAACCTGACTTACACGCCGAACAAAGATGCGAACGGCGCTGACAGCTTTACCTTCAAGGTGAATGACGGCACACCAGGGAGCGCAGGAGATAGTGCGCCAGCGACCGTGCGGTTGACCATTCGTCCGGTGAACGATGCGCCGACGGCGACCGACCAGGCCGTCACGACGGACGAAGACGTGGCGAAAGAAATCACGTTGGCAGGCCGCGACATAGACGGCGACCGGCTGACGTTTATGATCGTTACGCCGCCGAAGAGTGGACGGCTGACGGGTACGCCGCCGCTCATGACTTATACGCCCAACCTTGATTTCAACGGCACTGATAACTTCACGTTCAAGGTGAATGACGGCACTGTAGACAGTAACGTCGCCAACGTAGCGATTACGATCAGGCCGGTGAATGATGCGCCGCTGGCGCGCAACAAAACATATACCACCACCGAAGACACGGTGGTCGGCGCATTGCTCGACGCGGTAGATGCCGAAGGCGACGCGATGACTTACACCATCGTGACGCAGCCGACCAAAGGCACGTTGAGCGGCACGGCTCCGGTGTTGATCTATACGCCGAATGCGAATTTCAACGGGACCGATACGTTCACTTACAGCGCGAGCGACGGCAAGCTGACGGGCAACGTCGGTACGATCACGCTGGTCGTGACGCCGGTGAATGATGCGCCCGTGGCGCAAGGCCAAACCGTGGCGACCAATGAAGACACGCCGCTCAATCTCACGCTGGGCGCAACCGATGTGGACGGTGACAAACTGACGTTCACGCTGTTGACGCAACCGGCCAAAGGCAAGCTGACGGGCACGCTGCCCAATCTGGTTTACACGCCGAATAAAGATGAGAACGGGGCTGACATTTTCAGCTTCAAGGTGAATGACGGGACGGTAGATAGCGGAGCCGCGTTCGTGAATATCACGATTCGTCCGGTGAACGATCCGCCGGTGGCGCGTCCGCAAACGGTCGAAACCGAGGAAGACACGCCGAAGGCTTTCATTCTCGATGCGAGCGACGTGGATGGCGACAAGCTGACCTTCACCATCGTGACGCAACCGACGAGAGGTTCGTTGAGCGGAACGGCTCCGATCTTGGCCTATACACCGATGCCGGGCGTCAGCGGCGCTGACAGTTTCACTTATCGCGTGAGCGACGGCACGGTGACGACCGATCCGGTCAGAGTGAATATCGAAGTCGCCGACGTGAACGATCCGCCCATCCTGATCGTGCCCAACGCGCAAAGCATAGCCGAAGGCCAAACACTTTCGTTCACCGTTTCAGCGCAGGACGACGGCGATCCATCGAAGCTGAAATTCACCGCGCCGAAATTGCCGACGGGCGCGAATTTCATCGAGAACCAACGCCTCTTCACGTGGACGCCGAATTTCGATCAAGCGGGCACTTACACGGCAGGCTTTAACGTAGACGACAACGGCACGCCGCCTTACAACAGTTACAAAGAAGTCACGATCATCGTGACCAATACCAACCGCGCGCCGCGCGCCAACGCGCAAACCGTCAACGCCACCGAAGACACGGCGATCAATTTCACGCTGACCGGTTCAGATGAAGACCGCGATCCCATCACTTTCATGATCGTCACGCCGCCGGGCAACGGACGAGTGACCGGCACGGCGCCGAATTTGACCTATACGCCGAACGCGAATTTCAACGGAGCCGATACGCTCACGTTCAAGACCAACGACGGCAAGCTCGACAGCGCGTTTGCGGTGGTGAGTTTCAACGTCGCGTCGGTGAATGACGCGCCCATACTGGCCGTACCCGAAGCGCAGTTCCTGAACGAAAGCGAACGGCTCGCGTTCAACTTGCGCGTGAGCGATCCCGATGTGGGACAAACGTTCACCTTCGCTGCCGCAGGCTTGCCGACGGGCGCGCAACTCAATGCGCAAACCGGCGCGTTCGTCTGGACGCCGACCAATAAACAGGCGGGCAATTACAAGATTGATTTCACCGTGACCGACAACGGCACGCCGCCGTTGAGCGATATGAAAGCGCTGATGATTACCGTCACGAACCCCGTGCCGGTGGCGCGTCCGATGAGTGTGATTCTCGATGAAGACACGTCGCGTGCGATTACGCTCGACGTGACTGATCTCGACGGCGATGCACTGGTTTACACCATCGTCAATGCGCCGCAACACGGCACGCTGACGGGCACTGCGCCGAACCTGACTTACACGCCTGCGCTCAATTACTTTGGCGCAGATCAATTCACTTACAAAGCCAATGACGGCGCAGCCGACAGCAACATCGCCACCGTCAATCTGACGATCAACGCGGTCAACGACGCGCCCATCGTGATGGTGCCCGGCGCGCAAACCGCGAACGAAGGCCAACTGTTGAGCTTCACCGTGACGGCGAGCGATCCCGACGCGGGACAAACGATTACGCTCACGGCGACGAATTTGCCCGAAGGCGCGCAATTCAATCAGCAAACCGGCGCGTTCACCTGGACGCCGGGCTTCGCGCAGGCGGGCAATTACACGGTGAATTTCACGGCGACCGACAACGGTTCGCCCGTGCGCAGCGACAGCAAGAGCGTCAGCCTCACGATCAACAATGTGAACCGCGCGCCCGTGGCTAATGCGGGCAGCCTGACGACCGAAGAAGATACGCCGAAAGCGCTGGTGCTGGCAGGCAGCGATCCCGACGGCGACACGATCACTTATATGCTGTTGACGCCGCCGCGCAACGGCGCGCTGTCGGGTACGCCGCCGAGTTTGACCTATACGCCGAACCGCGATTTCAACGGCAGCGATTCGTTTACCTTCCAGGTCAAAGACGCTGCGCTCGAAAGCGCCTTTGCCACGATTGACATCACGGTGACGCCGATCAACGACGCGCCCGCGTTGACTGTGCCGGGCGCGCAAACGATCAACGAAGACCAATTGCTCACGCTCACGGTTTCGGCCACCGACGTAGACGGCCCGACGCCGCTGCGCTTCAGTTCACCGAATC
>JABFSD010000102.1 GCA_013140935.1 Acidobacteriota bacterium | reverse complement strand
GCCGCTCGCTGCCATCCACCTTGCTGCGCCACAAGTCGCCTTCCGGGTGAGTCACATAACTGATCCATTCGCCGTCGGCGGAAAAGTTCAAGCCTTCTGCCGACAGTCCTGCCAGGTAGCGGACGAATTGTCGCGTGTTGGTGTCGTAGCGAATCAACTCACCGCGCTGTTGTTCGCCGATGGCAAAGATTCGGTTGCCGTCAGCACTGAGTACGGGCGCATGGAAATTTATCGGGCCGGACGTCAATCGGACTGGCTCACGTCTGGCGCGCGTGAACAAGCCGGACTCTTCCCCCAATACCCAGATGTCCGACACACGATTCCGCGCAGACTCAAAGACAAAATACTTCCCATCAGCCGACCAATTGCCACAACATTCGCCCTCCGGTTTATTCCAATTTGGCAGCAAGGGATGTGGATTAGTGCCATCAGCCGCCGCCTCCCACAATTTTGGCGACAGCGTTTTTGTGTCAAGCACGGTGAAGCGCAAGCGGTTGCCAGCGGGCGACCAGCGCAGCCATTCAATTTTGCCTGTGACACTTAAAAGTTTGCGCGACCCGCTGCCGTCATTCATCACCTGAAACAGCTCACCGCCATTGGCATAGGTGATCCCTGCGCCGTTCGCCGCCCAGGTGGCGGAATGGGCTAACACCTCACCCAGGCGGTAAGGCGTGCCCCCTGTCACTGGCACGATCCAAAGCGGCGCTGCTTGCGCGGAGCCTGCATCCCCTCTGATCAGCAGCTTGGATCCGTCAGGTGAGATCGCCAGGAGATTGGCGTTTGATAAAGACGGCTGAAACGGCACGGCTTCTCCACCGGCGCTGGAGACCTGCGCCAGCGCCATTTGCCCGCCCAGTTGTTCTGAAAAATAAACCCGCGAGCCGTCAGTGACTACTGCGTCTCGCTTCAAGCGTCCGTCACTGGTGACCTGGGTGTAACGCGTAACGCCGGGCATCTGCCCGCGTGACTTCTGGCTGAAATAAATGGGGATTGCGGCAGCAAGGATGATGAGGCCGCAAACGAGTAAGACGCGGCGGCGGCGAGGATTTATCCGGCTACTCAAAGAAGTTTCCTGCGCGGACTTTTCTGACCTCAAGGGTACGGCGGCAACCTGCTCGCTGGTCGCTGACGTGCCATTCACTACGGCAGGAATTGGCGTAGCGGGCAGTAGCGTGACATCAGACGCCGCGCTCGCTCCATTCTGCGCTCGCACCTCAGCCACGAAGCGATAGCCACGCTTTGGAACTGTCTCGATAAATTTCTGCCCGTTCTCGCCTTCGCCCAGCGCCTTCCGCAGCTTGGAAATATTGTCGGCCAGATTGTTCTCTTCCACGAAGCTGTCAGGCCAGACGGTTTTGAGCAACGTTTCCTTTTCCAGCAAATGTCCGGGTTGGACGATGAGCGCCAGCAACAAGTCAAAAGCTTTCGGCGTGAGCGGGACAGCCTCACCCGCACGCAGCAACAGACGCTCGGTCACGTCTAACCGGAAGGGGCCGAATTCGTATAAACCCTTGAGCTTCTTATCCATAAGCCGTTACGAGAATTCTACGAGAATTTTGCGAGCGAGAAACGATCCGCAGCAGAGGACTTCGCAACCCGCGCGCGCCTATCGTCCGCCGCCTGAGTGAGCCTGTCTAAAAATGCATTTGGTGACGGCTCATCTTAGGCGGGGCAGCGACGCGCAGCAATGACGCGCTGCCGCTCTTGCCAATTTCAATCACGCAGCCAGATGCACAAGGAGCAACTATGAAGCAACCCCATATCCTGATCGTCGTCGTCGTTTTCCTGTTGATGAACTGCGCTCGTGGCGACGCGCAGTCGCAAAACTTTCGCGCTGCCACCTCGTCTTCCTACATCGAGCGCGGCAACGAATGGTACGCCAAAGGCGAATTCGTCAAAGCCGAAAGTGATTTCACGCTTGCCATCGCCACCGACCCAAGTCAGGCCGGGGCGTATTACAACCGCGCCGTTACGCGCTACCGGTTGGGTAAACTGGCTGAGTCGTTGGCCGATTTTGACCACGCCCTGCAACGCAACCCGCGCCTGATTCAAGCCTATATAGATCGCGGCGGTGTGCGCTACGCGCAAGGCGATTTCGATGGCTCGATCAGCGATTGCAATAAGGCGCTCGAACTCAACCCAAAACTGGCCCTGGCATGGGGCAATCGCGGATTGGCGCGTGGTGGCAAAGGCGACCACACAGGCGCGCTGACCGATTTTGACCGCGCGGTAAAACTCGACTCGCGCCGCGCCGAAATTTACGGCAATCGCGGCGTGGCGCGCTTCCGCTTGAAAGATTATGACGGGGCCATCAGCGATCAAACCCGGGCGCTCAAACTCAAACCCAATTTCGCCGAAGCCTATAGTGACCGGGGCGCGGCGCGGCAATTCAAAGGCGATACGGAAGGCGCATTGACTGATTACCAACGTGCCATCGAATTGAATCCGCGCTTTGCCGATGTTTGGTATAACCGCGCTACGTGGTGGCAACGCAAACAAGACTGGGCGCGCGCCGAAGCCGATTTCACGCACTACCTCACCTTGAAACCGCAACACGCCGATGCTTACTGTTCACGTGGAATCATGCGTTTGCGGCAAATCCGCGCGGACGAAGCTGATCAGGATTTCGACCGTTGTCTGGAACTGAATCCGAAGCTGCGGCACTCGCTCGAACGAATGATTGCTGAAACGAAACAGCCGTTTGTCACGAAACCGTAATCCGGCGATGTGGCACAAGATGCCATCTTGTGCCACAACCTAATCATGCGACGCTTCCACTTGATTGAAATTCACGAGCAGGCTTGGTGTCCCGCCGTCATTCGTGATTGCGCCACCGATTACCTGCAACACGTCATCCACGCCGCCAACGCTTACGAACCCATTGCAGAGCGCTTGACCAACGCGCGCGCGCGCACCGGAGCGACGTGCATCGTTGATCTTTGTTCAGGCGGCGGCGGCCCCTGGTCGCGGCTGGAACCGGCGCTCGCCGCGTGCTGCCCTGAGTTGGAAATTTACCTCACCGACTTGCATCGCAACCTAACCGCCAGTCAGCGGCACGCTTCCGACCGAATCAAAAGCTACGCTGAATCAGTCAACGCCTTGCGCGTACCGCCGGAACTCACCGGCTTTCGCACGCTCTTCACCTCGTTTCATCACTTCAAACCGGACGAAGCGCGGGCGATTTTGCGCGATGCCGTAGCGAGCCGCAGCGGCATTGGCATCTTCGAGGGTACTCAGCGGCGGCCCCGCGAAGTGTTAGGCATGCTGCTCACGCCCTTGATCGTGTGGCTGCTGACGCCGTTCATCAGGCCGTTTCGTTGGACGCGCCTGCTGTGGACTTATCTGCTGCCGGTCGTCCCGCTGGTCGTCGTGTTTGACGGCGTCGTCTCGGTGTTGCGCAGCTACACCGTCGCGGAACTGACGGTGTTCACCGCAGAGTTGCGGGCAGCGGTTATGAATGGGAAGTGGGCGAGACAGCGGCGCAAGGCTTGCGTGCGCCGGTGACGTATTTGATTGGCTATCCGGTTACGGAAGGCAGGTAAAAGAAAGCGAGTTCCTGCACCTCAAGGTTGCTCTTCTTGGTGAGCTTGACCGGCGCAGCGGCTTTGCCCAGAAAGCCTTGATCGGCCAGATATTCACACGCCGTCGTCACGCCTGCGACGCCGAAGTTGCGATGGCAATGGTCTTCGATTTCGGTGCATGAACGCACGTCGCCCACGTCGCGCAGGTGTTCGAGCAAGAGCGCAAAGAGCACCGGCGCGCGTTCGGCAACGTAACGATCAAGCGCATCCAGCGCAGCTTGCACCGCCTTCTTCGTCTTTTTGGCATTGAGCAAGTCGGTATAAATGATTTTGAAAAAGGCCGGGTTGAGTTGCATCGCTTGCAACAAGACTTCACGGTCAACCAGCAACCGCGCGCCGATGACTTCGACTTGTGCCAATGGCGTCGCCGTTGCCAGCAACCACAACGCGGTGTAATCCAAATCGCCGCGCGTCTGAAAAAACTTGTGCGCTTTATAAAGCGGCGGCAACACGCACGTCGCCGCCCGCAGCAATTGAATTTGCGTATCGCGTTCGCCGATCTCGCCCAGCCGCGCGAACAATTCCGCAATCGTTGGGTCGTGCGTGTAAAGCAACGTCCCCTTCGTCAAAAACGAATGCATGAACGATTGCTGCAACGAGCCTTCGACCGTGCGGCGAAAGTCAGCGCGAGAGAGCAGAAAGGCGTGTACGTTCACACCGTCCGCATACAGCGACAAGCCGTCGTGATCGGCCTTGCGGTCATCCATCGTGACGAACACGAGATCAATGTCGGATTTCGCCCAGACGGCGTCGTAAGACAAACTGCCGCACAGAATCGCGGCAAGAATCGTGCGGTCTTCTTTGACCTGTGCGACCAGTGCGTCAAGCGCCGTCTTGAAGGCTTGTTGGAGGGATTCATTCGTCATGCGTCGTCGTTTCCTGCGTGTGCGCGCATCGTGCGCCATCGCCGCATGAGCGTCAATCTTGCGCCCGGTCTTAATTTGACGCTTCCGCAATCGCTTTGTTAGCATCCTTTCGCTTCGGGCCGCTTCGACAAGAGGCATTGACAACACGGGCACATAACTCAGCGGTAGAGTGCTGTCTTCACACGGCAGAAGTCACAGGTTCAAATCCTGTTGTGCCCATTCCCGATCAAACGAGCCGTCAGTAATCTTTGCTGACGGCTCTTGTTTTTTCAGCAGGGAGCAACACTCGTGGCAAAGAAAAAGACGAAAGCTACACCCGCAACCACCGCGCTCACTGCCGGTTCTTCCTTTGGAGCCAAACAGGCGCTGGCGTTGGGCGCGATAGTATTGATGTTGAGCGCAGCGGCGACGATCTTTTTTCGCAGCAAAGCAGGCACTACGACATCGGTCAATCAACCGGTAGCGACACCGGCGGCAACAGCGGCGGCGGCCCCTACCGAAGCGCCGCCCGCGCCGAACGTGGGCGCGACGCCTTATCAAATGACCGTAGCCCAGGCCGTGATGGTGACGGAAGAAATTGATTTCGGCCAGCCCGTCCCGTCTATCGCCGCCGCCTTGCAACAGATCGAACGCGGCTACGCGCCGGATGACGGACAAGGGCGCACCTTCGCCATTCTGGATGCTTACGGCGAACCGACGACGGATGGGAAGAAGCTGCACATCTCGATGCACGTCAGCAGCGAGAAAACCGGGATGGCCTTTCTGCGCAACAAACGCAACGGACAACTCATCTGGCAAGCCCGCGTCGGCAAGCCCGGCGACCCGCCCGCCGGTGCAAAAAACCTGATGATTTATATGGCAAACGAGCAAGGCGGCAATCACGTGCTGGACGGCGCGCGCGGCGGCGCTTCGGTATTGGATACCTATTTGCAGAACTCGCAGCAGAAGCTGCGCGAGGTGTGGCCTGATCGAACGGAACGCGAA